>JASLJB010000293.1 GCA_030152605.1 Acinetobacter sp.
GAATCGCGTCTGCTCTAAAATAGAGAAGATATTTTATCATATCAGGAAAAATATCATGTCGGGTCTCTTGTTTGTCGTTTCTGCTGCCTCAGGAACAGGCAAAACATCATTGGTTAAAGCCCTACTTGAGCGTGTGAGCAACTTACACGTTTCTGTTTCACATACCACCCGACAACAACGCCCCGGCGAACTTGAAGGCGTGCATTATCACTTTACAGCCAAAGAACTGTTTCTCGAACAAGTTTCTGAAGGCGGATTTATCGAATACGCTGAAGTATTTGGTAATTATTATGGCACTTCACAAATGACCGTCCGCGAACAATTGGCCAAAGGTCATGACGTGTTATTAGAGATCGACTGGCAAGGTGCTGAGCAAGTCCGTCAGCTTTTTCCTGAATCTAAGCAGATTTTTATCTTACCCCCCTCTCAATTTGATTTACGTCAGCGCCTGTCCAATCGTGGCACCGATGCCGTCGATGTGATCGAGCATCGTTTAAGCTGTGCGGTGGAAGATATGCAGCAATACACCAATTTTGACTACATTATTATTAACGATGACTTCAATAAAGCGCTGCATGATTTAGAGTCGGTGATCAATGCCAACCGCTTGATGCTCAAGCAACAAGCGCTTCGTCATCAAGATTTGATTCAAAAATTAATTACCCCGCAGTCGTGATTCAACTTGAGTCTATGCGTAAAGCATTTTATACTGCATGATCCGTTTAAAAAATTTACATCCACACGAGAATTGTTATGGCACGCGTAACTGTAGAAGATTGTTTAGACCATGTAGACAACCGCTTTGAGCTTGTACTAGTGGCAAGCAAACGTGCGCGTCAATTGGCACGTCAAGGTATTGAGCCGACTGTAGAGTGGGACAACGATAAACCGACTGTTGTTTCTTTAAGAGAAATCGCAGCTGGACACGTCAACAAAGATATCTTGAAACAACGTGACCAAGACTACCAAACTTCAAGTTTAGATTTGGCACTTTCTGCCAACAACCTCAACTTGGAAGGTTTTTCTTTTCAATAACTTGCTATAAGTTTATCAAGGCCTAGTGATGTACTAGGCCTTTTTATTTACATTGATCTTGTCAAACAATAGACAAAAGGCTTTTTTTTTGTTAAAAAAAATAATTCTTTTTGTAATTTAAAAATTGACAAGTGATGCAATATGCTTTTCATTAAAGGATTGGAAAGTTCTTCATTGCTCATTTTAGTAGGTGTCATATGCCAGGCGAAGATGTCAGACAAGCCAAGCAGCAGCTCAAGCTTATGGTTGATGCATATCTCAGCACGAAAGATGTTGAGCGTGTTCTTGCTGCCTGCGATTATGCTGATATCGCACATACTGGCGTAACCCGTAAAAGTGGTGAACCCTACATCCTGCATCCGATCGCGGTAAGCTGTATCTTGGCGCATATGCGTCTGGACACCGAAACCTTGATGGCTGCGTTATTGCACGATGTGATCGAAGACACCGATTTTAGCAAAGAAGACATTACCGAAAAATTTGGCCTGACCGTGGCCGAGCTGGTGGATGGTGTGACCAAACTCAGTCATTCCAGTGATAAAGAATATAATAAAGCCGCCTCTTTCCGAAAAATTTTACAAGCCACCCTGCAAGATCCACGTGTCATCATCATCAAATTAGCCGATCGCTATCACAACATGACCACGCTAGAGTCATTGCGTCCGGATAAGCGCGCCCGTATTGCACAAGAAACCTTTGATATTTTCGTACCCATGGGACGTTTAGTCGGCATGAACGAAATGGCAGATAACCTCGAAAATCTCTGCTATCAAAACCTTGATCTGGATATGTTCACCAATATTCAAAATGCACTGGCCCAAACCAAACCGGAACGCTGTAAATACCAAGCCATTTGGGAACAGAATCTCGCAGACCTGCTTAAAAAACATGATATTGAAGGTCGAATTAAAAAGAAAAACAACAACATCCAATTGATTCGATACTTTGTTAAAAATGAAATTGACCTCCAAGAACTCACCCACAGCCACGCATTTGAAATTATTTTACAAAACATCGTCGACTGTGATGAGTTGGTCAAAGCATTGCGTGAAAATTTCCAAGTGCTGCGTTATGAAGACAATATTCGCCGCCCACTCCCAGGCGGTAACCAGTCACTAACCCTCAAGCTCAAGGGTGAAAAAACCACCCTGACCCTGACCATTCAGACTGAACTGATGCGCAAGGCAGCGCGTTTTGGCTTGGTGCTCGGTGACAATGCACCGCAGGCCTGTCGCTCTGCCATTCAAGCCTCCATGCAGAACCTCAATGTCTTGATCGATGGGGCCTGTGCCAAAACCACCTTCAATGACTTGTTGGATTATTTACACCAAGAAAAAATTTGGGTCTACACCCCACACGGCCAACTGCATGAGTTACCTCAGGGTGCAACCGTCGTAGACTTTGCATATTCGGCCAGTTTGTTTTTGGGCAACCATGCGGTGGGTGCCAAGATCAATGGCGAGATCAAACCGCTCTCGACCCCTTTGGTTAGTGGTCAAGTGATCGAAATCATCACCGACGTACTGGCGACGCCAAACCCAGATTGGCTCAGCTTTATTAACACGCAAAAAGCCCGGCGTGCGCTGCAAAACATCCTCAAAGATCAAGATGATGATGAGCAGTACTTGGTCGGTGAACAGGCGCTAAATCGCGCACTAAAACTGTTTAACCTGTGCGTGGATGACTTATCAGCAGAAGACTGGAAAGACTTGCTGGAGTGGCGTCATGTGCCGAACAAAGAAACCTTGTTCCAACAGATTGCCGTGGGTGACCTGTTGCCACAATTGGTTGCAAACCATCTGTTCTCTCAAGATCATCATCAGCCGCACCTCAGTTCGGATCGCTTGATCCAAGGCACCGATGGCATTGATGTTAAATATGCTCACTGTTGCAATCCAGTATTAGGTGATCCGATCCAAGGTCATCTCTCGCGCCGCGGTCTGATCGTACATCGTGCCAAATGCCATAACCTGCTGCACGAGCAGCATTTACACCCAGAAAATATCATGCCACTGCATTGGACCACTGAAGCTGTGGATGATGTGAGCTTTAGCGCCTATCTCTGTGTGGATATGGCCATGAGCGATGAGCAGATCTCTGAACTGATCTATCAATGTCGTAAAGCCAAAACTGGGGTGGAAATGGTTCAGTCTCAGGATGACAAAACCTACGTCAATATCGTGGTCAGTGATCGTAAACAGATCGCGCAAATCATCCGTGAACTACGTATGCAATTTGGTTTCCCACGCATCACCCGCATGCCGATGCCAGCGACACTGAGCGCGGTTTCTCAAGCCTGCTAAAAACAATGACTAGAATAAAGCTTTAGAGTTTCATAACTTTAGCTTATGATGAAATCGAACAAATAAAGGAGATATTGATGTCCCGCCAAGTGATTCATACTGAAAATGCACCCGCAGCGATTGGTACTTACTCGCAAGCGATCCTGGTTGACAACACCCTCTATCTGTCTGGCCAAATTGGTTTAGATCCATATAGCATGGAGTTGGTGGATGGTTTTGAAGCGCAAGTACGCCGTGTTTTTGACAACGTCAAAGCAGTATGCGAAGCCGCCGGTGGTTCTCTTAACGACTTCGTTAAACTCAATATCTTCTTAACGGATCTTTCACATTTCCAATTGGTCAATCAGATCATGGGAGAGTACTTTGCCCAGCCCTACCCTGCACGTGCAGCGCTTGGTGTGGCAAGTTTACCTAAAGGTGCTTTGGTTGAAATGGATGGTATTGTCATCATCCAAGAGGCCTAATCTCTCTATCGAAGCGCAGATAAAAAAATACGGTCAATTGACCGTTTTTTTTCGCCTACTCTATGCTTGAAACGACTGGCTTTAAGCGACTGACTTTAAGCGAGTCACCTTTAACGACTCACTGAAAACACCTCAACCGACTCAGCCAGCTGCTGATCTTCACGCCACTGGGTCGGGGTCGATCCAGTCCATTTTTTAAAAGCACGATTAAAAGAACTCTGTTCTTTATAAGCCAATAAAAAAGACACATCCAAAATGCTGAGCTTGGGATCACTCAAATACTGCCGAGCCAGATTTAAACGAATTTCGCTGAGTAAGGCATTAAAAGAGGAATTCTTTTCTTTTAAATAATTCTGCAAGGCACGTGGTGAAATATCCATACGACTGGCGACATAATCCACATGCGCATTGGTTTGATGAATCGAGGCCAAGATATGCTGATTGATCATTTCCAACATCGAATCATCTTGCGACATGGTACTTAAAATCGCATCGGCTTGGGTTTTTAGGATTTCATATAACACCGGATCAGCGCGCTTAATGTTTAAATCCAAATCTCGTGCATGTAAATAAAACTGAGTTTCTGCTTGATCAAACTCGATCGGACAACCAAAGAAATCTTCGTATTTTTTAATGTCTTGTGGCGTGGGAATCGCCATCTGAATCCGGCTGAATTTGACACTACGATCATCCACGATTTGCTGTAAGCGGGTATAAAATATCGCGACTTGTAACTCTTCTGAAATCGCAGTTTCATGCACAAATAACCCCGCTTGCACATAGGCGGGCTTGCCCCAAGACACACAGACCTCTTGATCGCTAAACACTACGCTACGCGGCATGTAGTTATACCAAATCTTATTGTACTTCAATGAATTGGCAAAAATATCCGACAGAGTGGTGCAAGAGTTGGAGATATAACCGGAAATGCCGATATAGGATGGATCGATCATGGCGCCGATCTCAAGCCCCAGACCTTCTTGCTTATACTGGCGATCAACATATTTAAGCTTGGCCAACCAACTGCCAAAAGTCATACGCTCATCAATCCCGTAGTGGCGACGCAATGGAGATTTCAGTTTTTTCACTGCACAAAAGTCATCCAATAGCCGCACCATACCGCTACCGACACTTTTTACTTTTAAAAATGATTTCATATTTAATAATACCGATACGGTTTACTCACATCATGGCTTAAGCCAAGCCATGCACATCAGCTGAGTTATTGAATCGTCACCACCAACGTCCCCGACCCTGAAAACGTCCCTCCCGAGATATAACCAACACTGCTCAATGTCGAGGTAATCGGTACCATGACAAATCCCCCACGTTGCACACGGAACGTAGCAGCATTGATCGCTCGACTACCGGTGGTGATATGACTACTGATGCCTGGTCCCACACTGATTCGACTCTCAGGGTTTAAAAATACTTGGGCTGTGGCCGCAACACTACACCCGATCGCGACTTGATTCGAAATACTGTGTCGACCACTACTGATTTGCTCAGGCGAAAGGGTGCCGTGATTAAAATTTAAACTGCGGTAGGTGAACTCACAATATGACGCGCGCTGCGCCAGATCCACACAGCGCGATCCAGGCAAAAGCTGACCACCGGCTGCATGACGATCCCCGGTGGTAGAATAAAACAATCCGATACATTCAGCATTATTTATTGCATTTTGCTGGGTGTGTTGCAGGATTCCAGACATCGGCAATGCACACTTGCGCTTATAGAGATCGCCCAATTCACCCATGCTGCGCACGCGGGTGCTTCCTTCTGCCGCGGTCAGGCTGCATTGTGAGTTGGCTTGCGCAAAAGTTACACCGCGCTGCCCTTCCTGAGCCAAATTAATCGCCACCGTACAAACACTGAGACCATAACAAGGATTGGGCAATAGACTGCTGTGGGTGCCGGGGGTGGTGTCCCAATCTTGAATGGTCCAGTGATAGTCATATTTCACCACACCGCTATTGGCACGACTGAATGCTGAGCTGGCTTCGATGCGATCAATGCTGGAGAAAATGGTTGCTGAAGCGGGATGTGGCAACAGCACAGCCATCACCAACACGGCGCCAGCGCCGCGTATGAACGTTAAATCTAAATGCCACTTAAACATATAACACCTCAAAAAGATTCCGATCTACAGCGCTGCAAGACCGTAATGTAAAGATCGTGATGTAAAGACCATGCTGTAAAGACCTCGGCTATTCATAGGATAAGGTAAAGGTCGAAATGGCTTGAAAATGCCCCAGCGCAATCTCTTTGTTTGCAAGCGCGCTGGGTTCAGCTCGAACAAATGCCCGCAAAGTAATTTGGTTGAGGCCAGCACTGAGACGATGCACAGGTGTCGTTTGATTAAATGGAATAAGGCTGCCATCGACGCGTTCCAATCCGATCGCAATCCCTGTTCGGGCTTGCTCTGAACCGAAGATTCGCATATAGCCCGTGAGCTCATCACTTTCTTGCCCCTTAAAGGTCAGATGCACCGTTTTGGCCAGTTCAGGTTTGCAATCGATTAAATTCAGCTGAAACAAAGTGCCACGGGTGCGCTGATTTTGATAAAGCACATTATTTAAAATATTTTGCATATCCACGGTGATATAGGCATCGTCTGCGGCCAGATCACAGGGCTGCGCACTCAGCACCCCATGAAAACGGAGATTATCTGCTGCGACTGCCGCAGGACTCAGCAGATAGGACAGATTCAACATCAGCATGCCGAGTAAACATCCAAGACCTCGCCATCTGGCATCAGTCCATGTGGCGGCACGTTGCGCGATGCTCATCATCATTCATCCCCTATTGATTATTGATAATCCACTTGCAAGGTGGCAGTGGCCTCGAAAGGTCGTTCTTGTAGCGTTGCACCTTCCGCTTTGATCGGGACTGCTTCCAAGACGGGGATATTGTTCAATGAAATTTGAATCGGTACGCCCAATACAAAAGGCTGGTCATTTTGATAGACCTGAATCGCCAGTTGACTGACATTGCTCAAGATTGCAGAACGGGTTGGGCTAAAAGATGCGGCATTTCCACTCAAGGTCAAACGAAATACCCCACCATGATTTTCAGGGACCTTTTCACAGCTGATCTGATATTCGAGTTTTTTGCGATATTGAATACCGTCAATTTTTTCAATATTTATTCTTTCAAAATCTACACTGAGCACTTCATCATCATTGACTTTACACAAAGGTGGCGCGATTAAAACGCCGCCCATCATCACCGACTCTTGTGCAGCATTGACTTGGCCCAATCCGAAACAACTGAGACAAAGCCCGATCCAAGCCAAGGTGGGATAAACTGAACCCCGATCAAATGCTGCTCTGCGCTGAATATGCATCATGTGCTCCTTATTGATATTCAATCACGAGTGTGGCGGTCATCGAAAAGCTGCCAAGGGTTAAATTTGCATTACTATTTTTGATCGGCGCAGCCGTTAAATTCGGTGGATTGGGATAGCTAAAGCTATACCAACTATTTGGATTGACCGTGGACTGACCATTATAGAGCGCAATTCCCAGACCATTTTTCCCCGCATTTAACACCGATCTCTCGGCGATACTGGTGCTGGGGCCTTGAATCCTAAAGCGCATCGAGTTTGAGCCGAGCTCAGAACAGATCAAGCGAAACGGGATCTCGGCCATATATTCCTTACCGTCAATTTTCTCAACCACGACTTGGCTGCCAAATGCAACTTCGATCGGCTGAGGACCTGCGAAATAGCAGGCCGCAGCATCCACCAACACCCCGGAAAACGAGATTGCGATCGAGGTTTCTTTGGCCGAAGCAGCCACACTGACCAAACTGCTTAATCCAGCCAAGATCAGCGGCTTGAGCATATTCACCAATCGCATGCTACTCTCCTCAAGTTCGGCCGTACTTATTGATATTCAATAATTAAGGTTGAGGTCACAGCAAAGCGACCTAGGGTTAAATTTGCATTATTGCGTTTGATCGGGGCAGCACTTAGGCGCGGCAGATTGGGATAATTAAAGTTGTACCACTGATTTGGATCCATTTGCCCACCATTACGGTAGAGCGCAATCCCCAAGCCATTGTTACCCGCATCTAAGACCTGTCGACCAGAAAATTGTGTCGCAGTGCCTTTGATTTGAAAACGCATACCGGCACTACTGTTTGAGCTACACTTGAGCTTATAGTCAATGTTCTGCATATAGTTCTGACCATTGACTCGCGTCGTGATCACATCATTGCCAAACAACACCAGAATCGGGGTGGTATTCCCTTCAATGCTACAACTGGCGGCCTGAATCAAAACGCCAGTAAACCGTGTCGCTATCTGGGCTTCTTTGGCCTGTAGCGGTGTCAGCATCACGCCCAACAGCCCCATACAGATCAGAATATTTTTGCTGCGAAATCGCATCCCCCCTCCTTTCGCCCACGGATCACCAAGCAAGCGCTGAGTCTCTCTGAGCATCATTGATAGTCGAGCAATAAGGTGGCGCTAGAAGAGAACGCACCACCGCTCGGCTTAACCCCAGACTTTTTAATCGGTGCAGACTGTAAGGTCGGGCTCGAACCGTTGTAAAAGCTTTGCCATTCATTTAACGGCATCAGACGGCCTCCCATATAAAATACAATCCCCAGTCCGGTTTTATTGGTGTCTAGATATCGAGAATCGAAGCCACTCGTGCCACTCATTTTAAAACGCAGGATATTTTTGCTGAGCCCACTACATCGCAGTGTGTAGTTGATATCCTTGATATAGTTTTCACCATCGATTTCTGAGCTGACAATGTTATTCCCAAAATCAACCCGGATCGGACTTGACCCATTCACAAAGTTACAGGTCGGATCAATGACTTCTACCTGAATATTAAGCTGCATCCTTGGGCTAATCGTCGGCAGCGCCGACGCGTTTTGCATCAACAAGAGATTGGCTAAAATCCCCACAGCCCATAACCGCAGCAAGCGCGTACATTTTGGCATCAACATCATCCGATCACTCCTCGCACTGCTCGCAGGTCCTATTTGATCCATTGACTTCACGCTTAGAGTTCACTCTGAATGCGCTTTTGCTCATCCTGAAATTCGACACTGCTGCGTGGATCGATCACAAAAGGATTGAAAATCGGGCTCGCCAAGGCGGTAATGGCGATACACATCTTCAGCATCAGCGCATACGCCTGCCAATTCTTTGGATTGGCACCCACACCCTTCATCTTCAACATCTGCAGTCCCCCCGACATGCGACTCAACACTTCAATTACTTTTTTTGTCCCGGATCACCTGACATTGATTGGCTTCACAACGGAAACTGAGCTGTGGTCGCGCACCATAATCATTGACATAGGTCAACACTGGCTGATTGCCCAAACGTGTGGCAGAAATATTCAGCACATCCTCTGAAAAAGGCGCCAACATCAAGGGTTCAAAGTCTTCAGGCCCTTCAAGATCCTTGGCGGTACTGCCATCAACGATCACCACAAAATAGCCAGTTGGGTTTTTCACCACATACTGATCGCCTTTTTTCTGCAAGGTGATCTGTTCCTGCCAAGCTGCTGCGTCACTCATGACCGCCAATGCCTCAGGGCGATAAAATAATTTGATGCGGGTCTGTAAGGCGATTTGTAAGGTATTCGGTTTATCGCTTTTCGGTGGAATTTCTCTTAAGTTGAAGTAGTACAAACTTTCTCGATCGGACGGCAATTGCTTGGCTGTCGCGAGTGCTTGAATCTTGATCTGGCTTTTTTGATTGGCTTCAAGACGTTGTAAAGGCGGGATCACCACCAATGGACCGCGAATTTTCTCGCCCTCGGCATCTTCAATCCAGCCTTGGGCAAGATACGGCAAGCTACTATTTTTATTACTAATGGTTAAGCTAAATACCGGCTGCTCTGCGTTAAATACAATCCGCGTACGATCCAATGCAATCGCCGCGACCGCGCTTTGGATGCTCAAGATCATGAACAGCATACTGAACATGATGGATAGTTTAAGCTTGATGTTTCTCACTTTATTGATGTTCCACACGGACTGTTTACTCCAAAAACTAAATTGATTCATTTCGATTTAAATTCAATCGCGCTCGGCTTTAATTGGCTACAGATGCAGTTGCACTGCTGGCTTGATCTTGGATCGGCACACAATCGAGCATCAATGTGTCTAGCATAAGATCGTCATCTAGTTGCGCCGGAATTTGCAGTTCACATCGGGCTTCGCCACCCCACTGCACCGTCATCTGGGCATTTTCTTGAATTCCGCTGAGGTAGACACGCCCCTGATCTTCCATCAAACCAATGGTTTGCTTTTTGGCATTTCGGATGGTGGCGCCAAAGGGTGGAAACTTACCATCGGCCAAGGTGACGATCGCCATGGCTTTTGCACCGGCCACCACATCAAATTTTCGATAACCGATCGCGCCATCGGTGAGCGTCGCTTGAGTAATCGAGTTCACCACTTCGGCATGGTCCCCCATTCGACTGAGATCAATACTCAAAGGGGTACTGTAATAACTATTGATATCCGAGATCACCACCTTGCCAAAGCGGTTGGTGAATGTAGAGTTGCCAGCGCCACGTACCGGAATCTGAGCAACACCTTGGGTATCTAACAATACACGCGTCGCCCCAAAGGTATTGTTGCGATGCAAGGCCCCGCCTTGTGGTGTCAGCGTTATTCCGCCTTGCACCCCGAGGTTCATCGCCAAGTTACTGTTTTCACGATAACTGACACTGCTACTCAGTTTGCTAAAGTCACCTTCATGGTTGTAATAGCCGCTCAAATTCACATCGGAGTCAGTTGTTCCCGCGGTGAGGTTATAGATATTTTGGTTATCCACGCGGTTGAAATAACTCACGCTATGACTCTGCTCGCCACGAATCACACTGCCGTTATAGTTCAGGGTGGCGTTTTTCCACGGCATGGATAAAGTCAACGTGATCCCATCGTCTGTGACCCTATTGTTTTCATGTCGAAAGGCACTCAACGACAGATTTAACTGATGAAAACGCCCAACGTTGAAATAACGTGAAGCGGTCAGGTCGTAACGATGACTGGCTTCGCGGTTCCAATAGCTTTGGTGAAAATAATTGGCGTACAGACTAATGCCCTTTTCACGGAAGTTTTTATTGAATGAAATGGTGTACATTTTCTTGTTCTTGTCATTCAGCTCTGCGTCATCGCGTGCACTGATAAATTCAGTCGGGCTCAAAAAATCTTGTTCAGAAAAGCGATAACCTGCAAATGAGATCTGACTATCGTACTGATCAAAGTTTTTAGAATAGCTCAGCCGATAGGCGTTGCCATTCTTGGTCATCTGTGACGAAAGCTGACTTCTTGCTTGTGTGAGATCCACAGAAACTGCCCCCAAAACCAATAAATCACGACCTAGACCCAGCGCAGCGGATTGATAATCCGTGCTGGCTAACAGCCCACCGTATAAAGACCAACCATTATTGATGCCCCAAGAAAACTCACCCGTGGCAAAGTCAAAATCCCGTTCCGTATCATCAAACTTTTTCGGCTGACCGCCGGCCAATTTATAGCGCACCAAGCCCGGACGAGTCAGATACGGAATGGTGGCGGTATTGACTGTAAACTCTTGAATATGACCATCTTGTTCGATAACTTTGATCTGCAACTCACCGCTCAGTGCATCATTTAAATCCTGAATCCGAAACGGCCCCGCAGCGACTTGGGTTTCATACAGCACCCGACCTTGCTGCGAAATCGTGACCAACGCATTGGTCTGCGCCACGCCTCTGACTTCCGGTGCATAACCGCGTAGATTCGGTGGCAACATGCTGTCATCGGACTTTAAGCTCAGCCCGACATAACGAAATCCATCAAAAATGCCTGAATCTAAATAGTCATCCCCAAGCGTCAATTTGGCGCGCAATTTCGGAATAGCACGGTAGACATAGACTTGATTCCAATCAAATTGCTGTTCACTGGCTTCCTGATCATGATTGGATCTGGCCTGCCAATCGGCACGCATACGCCAAGCGCCGAGATTCACGCCCACTGTCCCCAACCCACTGAAACTGTAATCTGTGTTTTTTTGACCGCTTTGATGTTTTTGCAGTCTCGAATTTAGGTTGTAGTCAAAAATCAGCCCTGAAATTCCATTGTCCCAACGTGATGGTGGGTCCCAATATTCTGTGCTGTATTCCAAATATGCTTGTGGAATGCTGAGATAAAGCGTCGCGGTCGGTAAATCACCACGCGCGACCATGCCCTCTAGACTGTCCATATCTAGGCAACGATCCTGATCAATCCAGCGTAATGATTTTAAAATTTCTGGTTTAAGCCCCAGTTTGGCGACCAGTTCATGCTCGATACAGGCAAAGGTTTTATTTTTATCTTGTGCTGTGGTGAGAAAGTCAATCGGCATGCTCGAAAGCGAGCTTTTATTGATCTGAACTGCCATGTCATATTGACCTGGCATGATATAACCTTCACGAGAAAACTGACTGAGGTCGACATTATCTCGGTCGTCAATATCCAGAACATCAGTATTAAATTCAATTTCTTGGCTAGCATAAGCCATAGATATGCCTCCCCCAATCAGCATATTAAAAATGAAGATTTGTAAATATATAACTCCCTTCTGAACGAACGAGCACATAATAATTTTCTTTCCAAATCTGTCATACCGCTGGGTTAAACCAAGCGCCCCATTCAACTTACTGCTTGATCGTTTCTGGATTAGAAGTAATCCAACTTAAAATTCAAAGTGGATATATCATCACCAGATGCAGCTTTCGGCTGCTGCCCATCACGGCTTAACTTCATGATGTAGTTCAGATCCATATCCCCTTGCTGCATACTGCGCAATGGCAATGCTTGGCCAGGCACTACGCGATGACCATTTGAATCTTTGATTTTATAAGTCGCCCCCGAGCGACTCCCCTCTAAGCCAAATAAACTGCCATCAGACAGACCATCAAAAGTGACTTTGAACTTGTTCCAATTGGCGGCTGCGGCATAATCCCGTTTCAGCACACAATTGTTAAGTTGAATATCGATCTGGATATCTGTATCCGGATTGGCTTGTGCGCCTTCATTATTAATAATTTTTGTTAAATCAATACTTTGATCCGCACCCCCAAGTTCAATCGAACATGCCGCATCAAAAATGGCCCCTCGCATACTCACCTTACCGGCGCCGAGAGGCTGGGCCAAACTGCTGGGAGAAACAGTTAATACGGCCCAAAGTAGCCAGTAGATGTTTATATTTTTTCTACGCAATCGCACCTGTGTTACCCCATCTACCAAACGC
>JASLJB010000295.1 GCA_030152605.1 Acinetobacter sp.
CAAGGTCTATGTATTTTTAATCAGTGACTGCTTATACTGTGGCTCATCTTTGAAACATCCTTTTTTTCACGTCATGTATGCTGACAGTTGCGAGTCCATGATTGTGCACATATTTTTAGAGTAGTTTATGGCAGTAGCTAAAAAATCTGTAAATATCAATAATATTCGTAACTTTTCGATCATCGCTCATATCGATCACGGGAAGTCAACGTTAGCTGACCGCTTTATTCAAATGTGTGGCGGGTTACAAGCGCGTGAAATGCAAGCGCAAGTATTGGATTCCATGGAGCTTGAACGCGAACGTGGAATCACCATCAAAGCCACCTCGGTGACGTTGTACTATACCCATCCGAATGGTCAAGAATATCAACTGAATTTTATTGATACCCCGGGACACGTGGACTTTTCTTATGAAGTATCACGTTCTCTTGCGGCCTGCGAAGGCGCATTATTGGTGGTTGATGCAGCGCAAGGGGTTGAAGCTCAATCCGTTGCCAACTGTTATACCGCGATCGAACAAGGCCTAGAAGTCTTACCGATTCTAAATAAAATTGATTTACCCCAAGCTGAACCAGAGCGCGTGATTCACGAGATTGAAGAAATCATCGGGATTGAAGCCACTGAAGCACCGACCTGTTCTGCAAAAACCGGTCTCGGTGTTGAGCAAGTGTTGGAAAAACTGGTTGAAATCATTCCTGCGCCTGAAGGTGACCGCGATGCGCCACTTCAAGCCTTGATCGTGGATTCATGGTTTGACAACTATTTGGGCGTGGTCTCTTTGGTCCGCATCAAACAAGGTCGCGTGCGTAAGGGCGATAAAATGTTGGTCAAATCGACCGGCCAAACCCATATCATCACTTCAGTCGGGATCTTTAATCCCAAGCATACCGAAACCGGCATGTTGGAAGCGGGTGAAGTGGGCTTTGTGATCGCAGGCATTAAAGACATTTTTGGTGCGCCAGTCGGGGATACCATTACCCTGTCGAGCACACCCGATGTGGCAAGCTTGCCGGGCTTTAAAAAAGTCAAACCGCAGGTCTATGCCGGTCTGTTCCCGATCGATGCCAGTGACTTCGAACCGTTCCGTGAAGCCTTACACAAATTGCAAATCAATGACTCTGCGTTGTTCTTTGAGCCTGAAAGCTCTGATGCGCTTGGCTTTGGTTTCCGCTGTGGTTTCTTGGGCATGTTGCACATGGAAATCGTACAAGAGCGCTTAGAGCGTGAGTATGATTTGGACATCATTACCTCGGCACCGACCGTGGTTTATGAAGCCTTGACCAAGGCGGGTGACACGATCTATATCGATAGCCCATCGAAAATGCCTGATGGTTCAACCGTTGAAGACTTACGCGAACCGATCGCTGAATGTCATATCTTGGTACCACAAGAGTACTTGGGTAACGTGATGACGCTGTGTATCGAGCGCCGTGGTATTCAAAAGGAAATGAAGTTCTTGGGCAACCAAGTGTCATTGAACTTTGAAATCCCAATGGCCGAAGTGGTGATGGATTTCTTTGACCGCCTCAAATCGTGTTCACGTGGTTTTGCCTCACTTGACTATAACTTCGTGCGTTTTGAAAGCTCGGATTTGGTCAAAGTCGATGTCTTGATCAACGGTGAAAAAGTCGATGCACTTGCGATGATCTGTCATAAAAATGACGCACGTCATCGTGGTATTGCTTTGGCCGACAAGATGAAAGATTTGATTCCACGTCAAATGTTTGATGTTGCGATTCAGGCGGCGATCGGTGCGCAAATTATTGCTCGTTCGACCGTGAAGGCGATGCGCAAAAACGTATTGGCCAAATGTTATGGCGGCGACGTGTCACGTAAGAAGAAACTTCTATCGAAACAAAAAGAAGGTAAGAAACGCATGAAGCAAGTGGGCAGTGTTGAAATCCCACAAGAAGCGTTCTTAGCGGTTTTACAAGTCGATAAAAAATAATAGAGAGCAGATAGGCCATGGATTTTGATTTTAATTTAATTCTCGTCCCGGTAACCATCGTATTTTTTCTACTGTGGTTAGTGGATAAATTGGTTTTAAAGCAACGTGAAACCAAAGGTAAGGGACAAGAAAACTTCATCATCACATGGGCTTATGATTTCTGGCCAGTGTTGGCGGTGGTGTTGGTGCTGCGTTCATTTTTATTTGAACCTTTTAATATCCCGTCCGATTCCATGGTCCCGACTTTAGAAACTGGTGATTATATTTTGGTGAACAAATACCAATATGGTGTGCGTTTACCGATCGTGAATACCAAGATTATCGATGTGGGTGAACCGGAGCGTGGCCAAGTGGCGGTGTTCCGTTATCCACTCAATCCAAAAATCAGTTATATCAAACGAATTATTGGCTTACCGGGCGATCATGTGGTGTATGATCAGGGACAGTTATTTGTGAATGGTCAGCAGGTTAAACAAGTTCCTGTTGAATTTAGTCGTAAGAAAGATGATTTAGATACCCCGAAATCAATGTATTACAACGAAACCATTGGCACGCATACCCATCTGACCCGCATCCTCGAAGGTCAAAATCCGTTGATTGATGTGTATCAATATGCGCAAACTAAATCGGATGTGCCGTTACCTTATGTTTCGACACTGAATGATCGCTTTGTGCAGTCTCAAGGTCAGAGTTGGGAAGTGACGGTAAAGCCTGGGCATTATTTTGCCATGGGGGATAACCGTGATCAAAGCTCGGACAGCCGTTTTTGGGGCCAAGTGCCTGAAGAAAACCTGATCGGCCATGCGGTCTATATCTGGATGCACAAAGAGCCAGGTTTCAATCTTCCAAGCTTTAGCCGTAATGGTTCACTGGATAAGAATCAATAATTTCCAGTTGCAACCTCGCATACAGCAGCTTTGTCCATGACTGCGTGACAGCCGGCTTTTGATTGCCATCGCTGCTTCACGCAGTTTGGCGTTCAAGGGCTCCTTGATGCTCAGCATCTGCGCAGTCAATGCAATACGCGAACTTTAGGTCGGTGTAATTTAAAATATTGTCACCAATTTGCCTTAAGAACGTTTTAAAATCATTCATATACAGCCAGCAGGGACTATCCTTGCTGAACATCGCAATCGTATTAACATTTGAGAAGAGTTTTGATCAAAGGTCAGTTCAAACTAAGTGATCCACGTTTAATCAGTCGGATTGGGTATGTGTTTAAGCAACCTGAATTGCTGCAATTGGCGTTGACTCACCGTTCCGTCAGCCACAAATACAATTATGAGCGCCTCGAATTTTTAGGTGACTCATTGCTCGGCATGATCATTGCCAATTATTTATATCATGCCTATCCGCATGAAAATGAAGGGCGTTTGACCAGAATGCGCGCCACCTTGGTTCGCCAAGAAGCCCTGGGCAAAATTGCAAACGATTTGAAACTAAGTCATAGTCTCATTCTAAGCACAGGTGAATTAAAATCAGGTGGTCATCATCGCGAGTCGATTTTGGCGGATACTGTAGAAGCCATTATTGGTGCGATTTATATTGATTGTGGTGATTTATCCGTTTTACAGCCGGTGGTGCTGAACTGGTATACCCCATACTTCGAGCATATCGAGCCGACGGATCAACTTAAAGATCCAAAATCAAGATTACAAGAATATCTTCAAGCCCATAAACAACCTCTCCCTGTCTATGATGTGGTGGATATTCAGGGTGATGCGCCAAACCAGCATTTCAAAGTGGAATGTACGGTCAATGGTTTACCCAAGTTGCGAGGTGAGGGATCTAGTCGCCGCTTTGCAGAACAAGCCGTCGCGGCAGAAATTTTAAAGCTATTGGAGCAATAACCCTCATGTCGACAGAAAACGATCAAAAATCTACGGATTTCCCAGAACAAAAGCCAAGCAAATCAGCCGATCAGCACAAAGTGGATCTGGTCAGTGAAGATATTGATGATCGCTTGGATGATCAAGAGTTTGACGAAGAGCCTGATATGATTAATCAGTTCTTTAATGCGCAACAAACCCCGATCCCTGCGGATTATAAAAGTGGTTTTGTGGCCATCGTTGGTCGTCCAAACGTGGGTAAATCAACCTTGATGAACCATGTTTTGGGTCAGAAACTTTCGATTACTTCACGTAAGCCACAAACCACCCGCCATAAAATTGTCGGGATCGATAGCCGTGAAAAATCCCAAGCGGTGTTTGTAGATACCCCTGGGATGCACAAGAAAGAAGTCCGTGCCATCAACAAAATGATGAACCGTGCGGCGCACTCAGCTTTGCGTGATGTGAACTTGGTGTTGTTTGTGGTGGATGCACATAAGTGGACCCCAAATGACGATCTGGTTTTAGAAAAATTACGCAATGCAGAAATGCCTGTGGTGTTGGTGATCAACAAAATCGACACGCTAGAAGACAAAAAGACCTTGTTGCCGTTGATTAAAGAGCGCACCAAGTTAATGAACTTCGCTGAAATCATTCCGGTATCTGCCTTGCGTGGTGCCAACCTTGATCAGCTGCGTGACACCATTGAAAAATATCTGCCATTCCAGCCGCCGTTATATTCTTTGGATCAAATCACCGATCGTTCAGAGCGTTTCTTGGCCAGTGAAGTGATTCGTGAAAAAATCATGCGTCAATTGGGTGAAGAGCTGCCTTATGATCTGACGGTTCAGATCGAATCATTTAAAGTTGAAGACTCTGTTTTAAATGAAAAAAGTGGCAGAATGAAGCCAGCTTGTACCTATATCGATGCCACAATTTTTGTGGAACGTTCAGGTCAGAAAGCCATCGTAATCGGTGAGAAAGGTGCCAAATTGAAACGTATCGGGATCGAAGCTCGAACCGATATGGAAAAAATGTTTGAGCAAAAAATCATGCTCACCCTTTGGGTGAAAGTTAAAGGCGGTTGGTCTGATGACGAACGTGCTTTGAAAAGTTTAGGCTATAGCGACATTTAAGACTTCGCATTGCCGTTTAAATGAATGGAAAAGGACCACGGACATGATTAAATTTTGCTGCATCCTCAGTTGTATGTTTTTGTTGCAAGCTTGCATTCATAAAGTGGTCACTGTACCGACCAAGGTGGTGTACAAAACCGGTAAAGGCGCGGTCAAAGGCACTGCAAAAGTGGTTGGGGCGGTCATCCCAGATGGGGATGATCAGAAAGACTAAGTAAGCGCTGCGAGAAGTACTCAACGAATGCGTAATGAACGGCTGCAAGCTTATCTGATTCACCATCGCAAATATCGCGAGCGCAGTCATATCATCCATTTATTCACCCAAGAACACGGGCGTATGGATGGTGTGTTGCGTCAGGTTCCCCCACCGCAATACCAGCCCTTGCTGCTGCAAGCCAGCGGCAAGTCGGCACTCAAAAACTTTACCCAAGTCGAAATTCTCAATCAGCCAGTGTTTTTTCATGGCGATGCATTTTTTGCTGGCTTTTATCTGAATGAAATCCTGCTGCGCTTGTGTGCGATTGAAGAGAGTATGCCGGCAACTTTTGAGCAGTATCATTTCACGCTCACCCAGTTACAGCAATTGGCGGCGCATCCACAGCCCGCTGAATTTCTTAAACAAATTCTACGTCAGTTCGAGTATGTGTTACTTGAAGAGCTAGGCTATGCCATCGACTTTGCCGTGGATGCCAAACAACAGCCGATTCAGGCTGATCAAAGCTACCAGTTTCAGCTCAATGATGGTTTTATTGTCGTTAATCAATCCAATAGAGCACATTTGACGGGTGCACAAATACTCAGTATGTGTGACTATGTCGCAGGCGATGATTTTAATGTGCAGCAGTTAAGTCTGCTTGGAAAACTCTATCGTCAAATGATTAGTTCCTTGTTAGGCGATCGACCTTTACAGAGTCGCCAACTGTGGATTCAAAATTTTCAATCTAAAAAGTAAATGAGGGAAAGCCCATGGCCGCATTACTTGGTGTGAATATCGATCACGTTGCAACACTTCGCCAAGCGCGAGGTACGGATTATCCAGATCCGGTCAAAGCGGCTTTGCTGTGTGAGCAAGCGGGTGCCGAGGGGATTACCTTGCATTTACGTGAAGATCGTCGCCACATTCAGGATGATGATGTCCGTCGCATGCGTCCGACACTGACCACACGTATGAACTTGGAGATTGCTGTCACCGATGAGATGGTGGCCTTTGCCCAAGAGATTCGTCCACAACATATTTGCTTGGTTCCTGAAAAGCGCCAAGAGATCACCACTGAAGGTGGCTTGGATGTGGTGACGCATTTTGAGCATGTCAAAGCGGCGACTGAAGCATTGAGTGCGATTGGTTGTGATGTGTCCTTATTTATCGACCCAGACTTTGCTCAGATTGATGCAGCGATTGCCTGTGGTGCGCCGACGATTGAGTTGCACACTGGTGCGTATGCAGAAGCCAGCGGTGAGGCACAGCAGCAAGAGTTGGCGCGTATCGTGGCAGCTGTTGAGTATGCGGCCAGCAAAGGCTTGGTGGTCAATGCCGGTCATGGTCTCAACTTGGACAATGTGCATGCCATTGCTGCGATCCCGCAGATTCATGAGTTAAATATCGGACACTCGATTATTGCGCACGCGGTATTTGTGGGCTTAGAACAAGCGGTTAAAGAAATGAAAGCTGCGATTCAAGCAGCAAGTGAATAGATTGACGTACAAAGGTTTTAGATCACAGCATGAACTATGAAGAATTGATTCAGCCTGTTATGACGTTTTTGGGCTGTCAAACCCCACAAGCCTGGTTGGATGAGGCCACACAGCAATTACCCTTGCTGATGCAAGACCATGCCAACTGTGAGAAGAAAGCTGCTGGCACAGCGATGAACCTGATGTTTCGTTATAGTTTTTTTAACGATCTACAGGTTAAGTTGGCGCAATTGGTGCGTGAGGAAATGCTGCACTATGAGCAAGTCCTAGGTCTGATGCAAAAGCGCGGTCAGGAGTGGCAGGCACTGAGTGCAGGGCGTTATGCCGGTGGATTGCGCAAAGAGGTGCGTACCTATGAGCCTGAGGCCTTGATCGATATCTTGATCATTGGTGCCTTTGTTGAAGCGCGTTCATGTGAGCGCTTCTATGCCTTAGCGCCATTGGTAGATGAAGAGTTAGGTAAGTACTATCGCTATCTGCTCAAGTCCGAATCACGGCACTTTGAGGATTATCTCGCGCTTGCACTCGATGTGGCGCAGAGCGCGAAGATGAAAGATCCTGAGGAAGATATTCAGTCACGGATCGAACATATCCGAGAAGTGGAAAAAAACCTCATCCTCAGCCCAGATCCGGTGTTTCGTTTTCATAGCGGTGTGCCGAAGAAATCCATCGCGGCTTAATCGTTTCAATACAGTCATAGTTCAAAAGCCAGTCACCTCGACTGGCTTTTTTATTTGAATGTGTAGGGAGTGCTGGCTCGGCAAGTCTTATTGTCTTCGTCCACAGTGAGGAGTTTTTTCTCCTTACTTTTTATAAAGTAAGCAAAACCTTTTCAAGCACAGAACTCGCGCACTTGCGTCGCGAATCGCATTGCTCGCAGAAACAGGATTTATTTAATCGATTCTTGGCTCAAACAACTGTGCTTGAGCCCCACGGAATAAATGCCGTGCTCAATCCTATGCTTTAAAGTGCAAAAGTACTCATATAAATAAACACTGAAGTTGGTCACTTAAAATAGCCTAAGCATCAAAACCACATTTCTATTAATTTAATATTCGGTATTGGATAACGGCGGCAGGACGCCGCCTATTTTGAGCTGTGGTATATGGACGTACCATATTTTCACTTTATTTTAGGCAAAAGAAAGCCCACTTCAATGAGTGGGCTTTCTAGAATTTGGCTCTCCAACCTGGGCTCGAACCAGGGACCTGCGGATTAACAGTCCGTCGCTCTACCGACTGAGCTATTGGAGAATCTGAGTGCGA
>JASLJB010000362.1 GCA_030152605.1 Acinetobacter sp.
GTCAGGTTAAAACCGTTGGAGTTATTGGTCAGTTCGTTATAGGCAATATAATTGCGTTTACCCCAGTTGATCTGTAAACCATCTGAATAGTTTTCAAACTTGTTACCAATCACCGCATTGTCATTGCCCCATAAAATTTCAATGCCTTGCGATGGCTCTGGATTTGCAGCGGTTGAAATAAAGTGGTTATTGGCAACCAAGTTAAATGCAGCACCACGGGTTAACTCAAGTCCATCACCATTGTCTTGGAAATAGTTATTCAGCACTTTGTTGTTATTGGTCGTTGTCGCAGTTGGATTACCTTTGCCATCATCCCCTGTCAACATCACCCCTGCACCACCATAGTTGTGCATAATACGGTTATTTTGGATCAGGTTATTGCTGGCGCGGTTCATCAAGATTCCTATACAAAAACGACGAATCTCTAACCCTTGAATGCTGACCCCATTGATGTCACGTAATACAATTCCCGGCAAAGTTGTGGTCCGAACATTGGTTCCGAATTGCCCTTCAACCGCACCCGGACAAGCTTCAACGCCTGTACCTTTGATATAATTTGAGCCATCAATCGCGATAAACTCACCTGTTTTTGCCCACTGTGTACCGATGATTTTTACGGGTGCTTTAATTTCTGGCAGTGGGCTGTTGACCTTAATGGCATAAGGCGCTTGCCCAACTGCTTGAATCAAAATCTCACTGGCTTCACTCGGCTTGCTATTGGCTTGCTCAATCGCCCAGCGTAGTGAACCTTTTTCATGATCATCTTGATAACGGTCTACCACATAGCTTTCCGCCATTGCCAAACCAGAAACCGCTAAGCCAAGTGCCAATGTCGTTAAACGTAATGAAATCATTTTCATGTCTAAAAAATCCTTTTAATTTATGGTGTTGGTTGAACGGTTTTTAGTAACTGTTTGAGTTGGGTCACATCAATTTGACCGGGCGCAGAAGCCTCACCGATCATGCCGAAACTAAAGCTGCCGCCCATATTGGCTGTGGCAATTCGAGAAATCGTCCCAAGTTTCCCCATCGACATGGTGAGCAATGGTTTTTTAGATTGTTGGCTGACTTTTAAAGTGGCATTCATCAAAGTAAATACATCTTGTTTGCTTTGTGGCATCACTGCGATTTTCAGAATATCTGCGCCAAGCTGATCTTGTTTAAGCAAGCGTTGAACGATTTCTGCTTCATCAGGGGTCTTTTTAAAGTCGTGATTGGACATCACAATCAATACTTTTTTTTCATGTGCCAATTTAACGGTGCTTTTCACCACTTGCGGATCTCGGAACATTTCCACATCCAGCATGTCCATAAAGGGTTGGCGTAAATAGGCTTGATAAGTTTTGCCATAATCCGCATCGCTGATGGTCAGTTGCCCGCCTTCATTATGGGTACGAATGGTGGCGATCACGGGTTTAGACCCTAAAATCTGTTTAAGCTCATGTCCTAAAGCGATCACTTGCTTAGTGTCACTGGCAAAGTTGAGCAGATCTATGCGGAACTCGGCTAAATCTGCATCTGGATTATTGGCAATGATTTTTGCCTGTGCTAAAGCTTGTTCTTTGGTTTTTGCTGTAATCGGGACAATGGTTTTTACTGGGAGTTTTGCCAGTTCTGTGAGCTCAACTGGACTTTGTGAAACAGATTGTGCCTGTATCATTTGAAGGGGCAATATGGGGCTAAGTGCAAGCATCAATGCTGCAAATTTTTGTAGTTTCATTTTTCATCTTCCTTAATAAATTATCCGTTTGTATATCGCGATTTCATTTAAGTGCTTTTCATCGATCTTAATTCCTCCAAATCCCTCTCTTGCGGAACTTCAATCGTTCCTTAGCTTTTAAAAAGAGCGAAGTATTGCGAATCTCAAGACTTAGATGATTTCAAAGCAAGACCTCTCTTTCAAAAAGAGAGATCTTGAGGATTGTTAAATATCAAAAAACACCGTTTCCTCTTCACCTTGAATGCGAATATCAAAGCGATATACGATTTCACCATCGACTTCACTGCGTTTTGCAATCAGGGTTTGGCGGCGGACTGCCCACTCAATACTGTTGAGTACAGGATCATTGGCATTTGCTTCGACTTCATCGTCAAAATAAATACGGGTATGCAAACCAATGTTGATTCCACGAGCAAATAGTGCGACTGCAATATGCGGTGCTTGAGTTGAGCCTTTACGCCCTGCTACAGTCCCCGGTTTAATGGTGTCAAAACTCCAAAAACCTGTTTCAAAATTTGCACCTGTACGCCCCCAGCCCTGAAAATGAGCATCAGCAGTTTTGCCTTGGGTATCGGCCTGACTTGGATAAACTCCATTGGCATCGGCTTGCCAGATTTCCAACAATACATCTCTTAATGGTAAACCCAGTCCATCAAACACTTGACCTTCAATACGGATGCGTTGGCCTTGGGTGTGTTCCTTCACCAACTGGTTATCGAAGCTATGTTCAAATACTTCAATATTGGCTTGTTGTGGCAATAAACCGATATGTACATAAGGACCACCTGTTTGTGATGGGGTTTCCTTAATTTCCTGAAAATTCCATGCATTCATTGTCTGAGTTCCTTAAGTCAAATCATTTTCAAAATAAGTCGCACGACGACCACGCAGATGAATATCAAAGCGGTAACAA
>JASLJB010000020.1 GCA_030152605.1 Acinetobacter sp.
TGTAATACCACCTGTAACATGGTGAATTTATACAGATCGGTATCGAGTAATGACTGGATAATTGGAGACATAAACTGATGGTTTCGCTGTGCTTATCGCATTAAAGCATAAATTTTATCTAAAAAAACTGAATGTTTTGCATGATGTATCGAATCTATGACCTTGTTATCATAGAAAAATTGAATAAACACATAATTTTTATAGCTTTTAAATAAATTTGAAATCAAGTAGCAGCCAAACGGATCACTTTAAAACACATCCTCACTAAAGCAATGCGCTCAAGTTTGAAGCCGTCGAGTGGCATGGAGCATTTCATGCATCTGTTACACTTGCAAAATTTACGCAGAATGATTGGATTAACACATGCGCGCAGTATTACAGAGAGTATTGGAAGCCAAAGTTGTTGTAGATGAAAACATCACTGGCCAGATTGACTCAGGCATGTTGGTTTTTCTCGGCCTAGGGCGAGATGATGACTTGGAAAAAGGCAAAAAATTAATTGATAAGATTTTAAAATATCGTTTTTTTGATGATGAAAATGGAAAAATGGGCTGGAATGTCAGTCAAGCTCAGGGCGGGATCTTATTGGTTTCCCAGTTCACGTTGATGGCCCAGACTCAAAAAGGGCTGCGTCCAGACTTTGGCCCCGCCATGCCGCCGGCACAAGCAGAACAGCTGTATGATGCTTTGGTCGATTATGCGCGCTCACAATTCCCTACGCTACAAACCGGTATCTTTGCCGCAGATATGAAAGTGCATTTGGTCAATGATGGGCCAGTGACTTTCTGTTTGGACGTTGAATAAGCTCGCGATAAAACCAAACCAGGGCGCATATGCGCCCTGGTGTGATCTGATCCGAACGGATTAACGACCGGTTTTTTCTTTGATAAATTGGCGAGCCAATTTTACTTTTTCTTTGACTGGTTTTGGCAACTTTGGCGGAATCAAACGTGCTACTTGGTTAAACCATACCAATAGGCTGAAGTCGCCTTCCATTTTGATACTGCCATCTTGCATGCCCGTCATAAATGCAGTTGGATCACCTTTGACCAAGGTTTTCACGCCATGCTCGCTGTCTGCAAATTGCAGTACAAAATCAGCCGCAACCTCTTGACCAGAAACGGTATCAATCTGACCGTTATTGACAATAATCTGACGTGCAACGCCAAGATCGGTACCGATTTGAATTCGGAATTGACGCTCATGCACCAACTCAATGAATTTCGGGCTGGTGCGAGCCAATTGCTTCATACGCAAGGCCAGTCCAAGCACCAATAAATCAAGTGGATCAGTGGTTGCATCAACGATCGGCAACTTCACAACGGGGATTGAAGAAAGTTTCATGACATTTAAGCCTGTTGTTTTAATATCAAAATATGTTGCTCATCCTATCATAACTTGATCAGCTTGAAAGCAGCCTTTGTATAACAAAAGTATGAGCGTGAAAAAAGGCACATCATGATGATATGCCTCCTGTTTTTTTAATTATCTTATACTTTTAACCACATTCTCTCCTGCGCTTATTCCTCTTCATAAAAAGGGGTATGTTCAATATAGCGGCGATTGGCCAAGGCTTTTTGCGCGCGATTATCTTCACGCAACAGATAAGCAGTTAAGCCGAGCATCGCAACACTCAGCGCGGTCAGATAGCTATACGCCACTGACATTTCAAATACATTCTGCACGCCAAAACGCACTGCTTCTAAAAAACCCCAGAAAATCATGCCTGCGCATGTGAAACCCAACCAATGACGGTATGGGGAAAAGAATACAGCCGTCAACGCTACAGCAATCAGGCTAAATCCGAAGATTGTTGCAAATACCGTTGTAACCATAAAAACCTCCGTCAACGATGATGATGGCTCTAAGTCCGACTAAATATGAGTTCAGCGTATTACACGCTATAGGATTCAAGCTGCACAACTATTTATTTGCTTCTGTTATGCATTGCATTATGGAGCGTTTTTGCAAGAAAAAAAGAGCCGTTTATATCTCGCACGACACACTCTGTCGTCATGTGCTTTTGTCATTACATTTTTTTATTTGTGATTTGTGCTGCCAAGATAATCCTGATCAACATTGGCGTGTCATTACAAAAAAACACGCGAATTATTCTGACCCATACCGTCTTTTTTTCAAAGCCAAATTCATTGATCAAAAAACAGTAGACTCTTGCACATAAAAACCTCGGATATGCTTAATTTACATACAAAAAACGCGACATGGTCGTCACGTTTTTTGTCATCAAATTGCAATGCTTTTTGCAGCATTTAGGCGCGATTTAGATCTTTGTCATGTACCCCGATCAGGTACAGTACCCCATCTAACCCCACACTCGAAATCGCTTGATTGGCGTTCTGACGCACCAAAGGTTTGGCTCTAAACGCGACGCCTAAACCTGCGATGGAGAGCATCGGTAAATCATTGGCGCCATCTCCGACGGCAATAGTTTGTTCCAGTGAAATGCCCATTTTATCGGCCAAGCCTCGTAATAACTCCGCTTTGCGCGCGCCATCGACGATTGCGCCTTGAACTTCACCGGTCACTCTCCCCTCTTCCACGACGAGGGTATTGGCATGCACTTCATCAATGCCGAGTTTGCTTTGCAAGTACTCAGCAAAATATTGAAAACCGCCCGAAAGAATCGCAGTTTTGTAACCCAAGGACTTCAGTGTTGAAATCAAACGTTCCGCACCTTCAGTCAACGTCAGACGCTCAGCAATTTTTGGCAGCACTGCAGCATCCAAACCTTTGAGCAATGCCATACGTGCGCGGAAGCTTTGCTGAAAATCAAGCTCACCCATCATGGCACGTTCCGTGATTTCAGCCACTTGTGCCCCTACCCCGGCTTCAAGTGCCAACTCATCGATGACCTCTTGTTCGATCAACGTCGAATCCATATCAAAGCAGACCAAACGACGGTTGCGGCGATAGGCATTGTCCTCCTGTACCGCCACGTCAATGCTCAACTCGGCAGAGAGTCTTAAACATGCCGCACGCATCGCCTGCGCATCCAACATTTGACCACTGAGACCAAACTG
>JASLJB010000009.1 GCA_030152605.1 Acinetobacter sp.
CATTGATGGTCGAGTACACATGCCGGCACGACCTGCCGACTTATTTATTCAAATCGCCAGTTCCCGTGCTGATATCTGCTTTGCCCTGAGCCAATGTTTCTTTGAGGACATTAAAGACCAAGTCGAAGTCTTAAATGAACGTGTCGGTTTCCGCTACCTCGATGGTCGTGATCTGACGGGCTTTATTGATGGCACAGAAAATCCACAGATGCGTGAGGATCGTGCTGAAACGGCACTCTTGGGCGAAGACGCGGGTGAATTTGCAGACAGCTCTTTTGTATTTGTACAACGCTATGTGCATGACCTCGACAAATGGAAACGCCTACGTGTGGATGCCCAAGAAGATGTTATCGGTCGTTCTAAACTCGACAGCATCGAGATGAGTGATGAACAAAAACCGAAAAATGCACATATCGCACGCGTGGTGATCGAAGATGAGCAAGGCGAAGAACTCGAAATCCTACGTCATTCACTGCCTTATGGTGATGGTCAGGGTGAACAAGGCTTGTTCTTTGTGGCCTATACCAAAGACCTGACCGTGATCGATCGCATGCTACAACACATGTTTGGCAGCACCCCCGACGGCATTCATGACCGCCTATTGCACTTTGTTACACCGGTCGATGGGGCTTACTTTTTCGTACCCAATGAAGACTTAATGGATCAAATCCTAGGTGACTAAGACTTAAAACCCCACCCCTCTACATCACAGAGGGGTGGGGTTTTGAAATCAACAACATCTGCACAAATAAACCAAATCTCATATCCGAGTGAAAAAAGCCTGCACGCTCATGCAACTCGCTGTGACTAATAGCGCATCAGCAAGACCAAGGGTGCTTTGTCCTGCAATAATTCCGCCGGTAAAAATACCGCACGCCCGCCATGTTGTAGCACCACGTCAATCATCTGGCTAACCACATCGTTTGACTGTCCTTCATGCTGTTCTGCCTGCAACACAATACGCTGCGTATCTGCATCAACATGACCTGCCAACATATAACCGCGTTGTACATATAAGGTATCTGCATTGCCCTCAAGTGCAGCTTTGTAGATTTCTTGCAGATCGGTTCGAATCAAAGCTTGACCATACACTTTATTCAGCTCAGCCAAAGCCTGCTCATCCCGCTTCACTCGATAGGCATCGACCTCAGCCTGAATCCCATCCACGATATGTTGCGCACTGCCCTGTTCGAGTTGGGTCACATTATCCACGGTCATGATAATATCTTGCGGACGATCACAGACTGATTCATAGAAACCGATATTACGACGATCTCCGACCACGATCAGCGGTAACTCATTGGCATTGCGCACAACTTGCACATTTTTATCCACCCGATTGAGGAATTCTTTGAGGTAATTATCCTCATTCGATGCCACGGCACGTTCTGCACCACTACTGCTATGTAAATTGGTATTTTCAACAGGAAATGGACCATGGGGCAAATCAGCAAATCGCGCATCATCACCCAACAACTCCTGCACCACTTGATCGTTGGAGACTTCGATCAGCCGACCGATTTCTCGAGTCACCACCACGACATAGGCATTGATCGAATAGCTCAACTCACGAATAAAGTCGCGTGTGTCAAAACGTTGCCCCACCACGCTTCGCGCCTCTACCTTAAATGGCAAGCGCAGCACCTGTACTTGATCCACGCTCGCAAAAATTGCCAACGTATCTAAGTTGTAATTGGGGTCAAGATGTTCTGTTTCGGTGTGAATCAGGTTCAGAATCGTTTGGGTCGTTTTGGCATCGTATTCAGCACTTAGACGATCTTCTAAGCTTTTTAATTGGTTTTTGAGGGCGATCACATCTTGTTGATTGTCTGGAAAAGTACGATGAGTATTGATAAAAACACTCACGGCAGGATCAGCTTGAACGGTTTGCAGCTCAGATAAAACTTTTTTTAAATTACGCATAGCCATACAACCTCGATGATTTAAATTAATATTTATAAAGGAAGTCGAGTTCTCAACAGCTAACTTTGATCTCAGGTCAGCAAAGACAGCGCGCAAGAACACAAAAACAAAACAATGATTTAAGACGTTTTTTTAAATAAAATTTGATCCAAAAACACAACGATCAGGATCAAGTCCACGATAAGGAATTATTATTTTTAAAGGATGCAGCCCTAAAATGCAGTAAAGATGTGTAATGCAACGGTAGTTGTTTTTTAACCAATGATCAAAAAAGTTGCACAGCATGACGCGGAGTCCACGCTTAGGGCAGTCGCAATTGCGCATGTAAACCAATGCGTTGTAGAAAAGCCTGTATCAAGCCACTGACTTCAACCGCATGCACCGCGGCCAAGTCATGCCGTCCACCGGCGATCACATGTAGCTCAGCATCCTGAAATTGCTGCGCCAAATACTGCCCCACCGCCAGCGGACTAATCGGATCTTGATCCCCCCAGATCAACAACACCGGACAGTGCAGTTGTTGCAATGCCTGATGCACGGCTTGAGATTGGGTCACAGCAAACCAGTCCGGTACATCGAAGTCATGCAGATACTGCTCACGCCAATCTTGGGCATGAAACGGGGTCAAGTCAATGCCGCCAGAGGTTGCCACCAACACCAAAGCTCGAACTTGCTGCGGCTGTTGCAGCGCGGCTTGGACAGCAAAGATGCCACCCATAGACTGCGCCACAATGACCGTCTGCTCAGGGATCTGCGCCAGCACATAACGCTGTAAATCTTCAAAGCACTGCACTTTAGGATCAGCCGCCTGCCCGCCAAAACTCGGATAGGCCAGCACAGTTTGTTGCCCAGAGATTTCCAGTCGCGATATGACTGGCTGCCAAAATGCGGTATTGCCCGAGGCACCGGGGAGATAAAGCAGCTCAAAACCATCTGCATGATCGGCTGTGTCATTGGCATCTAAATTGGCATCTAAAGCCGGTGAACTGAGTGTGTGTGGTGTCTGGGTTTGCATGCTGCTTGCTCTTATTTGGATGGTCGCATACGCTCTGGCAAGATCGGCACCGCCATGCGCTCCCCATCATACTCAGGAATCTCACCGAAACGTGCATCGTGATTGATCCATTGTTCACGTGCCTGCATCATGTCTTCTTGCGTGCGCCCGACAAAGTTCCACCACAGCAATATTGGTGATTCAAATGGCTCACCACCGACCAAGATCACGCGACTCCCCGCCTCAAGTTGTAACTGCAACTGTGATTCTCCCGGTGACAGCACCAATAACTGCTGATCATCTAGGGCTTGCCCATTAATCTGTGCCGTGCCCTGTAACACCAACACCCCATATTCAAATTCAGGATTCAGTGGCAAGGTGGTTTGCGTCTGTACCTTAGCCTGCAAATCCACGCCCAACAAAGGACTATGCACCTGCACCGGCGAGCGTGCCCCCAAGAAATCTCCCACCAAAACAGTGAAGCTGATCTGATCTTGCTCGACCACGGGTAAGTCTGGATAGTGCTCAAACTGCGGCGGCATGTCTTTTTTATCATCCGGCAAAGCGATCCAAAGTTGTACTGAGTGCATCTTGGTTTCACCTTCGGGTGCCACTTCGGTATGTGAAATACCATAACCGGCTGTCATTAAATTGACCTGATTGGGCTGAATCAACTGCGCACTGCCTAGACTGTCGTGGTGCATCATGCTGCCTTCAATCATCCAGGTGAAAGTCTGTAATCCCGTATGCGGGTGCGGCCCAATATCCAAGCCCTGTCCTGATTCAAAATCGCTAGGCCCAGCATGATCCAAAAAGCACCACGCACCGATCATGCGTTTTTCACGACTGGGTAATGCACGTTTAATCAAAGTACCACGCCCGATTTTGGCCGTGCGTAAAGCAAAGGACTGCTGACGTTGCGGTGAATCATCGCTAGTATCTATCGTGCGAGAAAGTTCAGTGGCTTGCGTATTTGTCATATTATTTTCCTCAAGTCATTTTAAGTCGCTGCTGGGGATCGCCCGTGATTCGGGCAGCACAATGCATTTTCGCTTGGTCTTATTGTAAGGTGAGAATTAGCTAAGCACCTGCTCAACAATAATCAATTCAGTACTTACAGATTAAACTATCAACCCGCTTTACAGCATAGCTTTAATACAAAAAACCAAACACAAAGAATACTCCCCTATTTACATCAGCATGCTGTACTAATTGCCATAAATATATAACTCACAAGGCTCGCAGCTTTCTTTAGAACAACTCAAGTGTAAAGCAGCATTTTAGATTCACAGTGGTCAGTAATCTATAACACACATGTCTATATCTCAGAAATAAACTGTTAAATCTCATCAAATTGCAAACAAAATCTAGATCAACTAGCCTAGCCAGCCTTGAGTTTAATTTGATCACTCAAGCGCATTATTTGTGCATCGGAACGCATTAATCGTATATTTTCACACCCAGCCACAATCATTAAATAGAACTTAACATACAATACTTATTTTAAACTAAAACTAACCATGCAAAAAAAACTATTTAGAAATGACATTAATGGACTCAGAGCGATTGCCGTCATTGCTGTGGTGCTGTTTCATTTTAATTCCATCTGGCTACCCGGTGGTTTTGCGGGGGTAGATGTATTCTTTGTCATCTCTGGTTTTTTGATGACTTCGATTATTTTTCGGGATCTCGAACAGCAACGTTTTAATCTATTTAAATTTTATGTGGCACGTGCCAATCGCATTATTCCGGCTTTAGCTTTTTTATGCTTGGTGCTATTCATCTTTGCTTGGTTTTATCTTAGCCCAATGGAGTTTAGAAGCTTAGGCAAGCATATTGCGAGCAGCATGGCTTTTCTGTCCAATATTGTCTACCTCAAAGAATCAGGATATTTCGATACTGTCTCACACGAAAAGTGGTTACTACATACTTGGTCACTCTCGGTCGAGTGGCAATTCTACATACTCTATCCGATGCTACTGCTCCTGCTAAAACGTTTTCTTTCATTTGCCGCACTGAAAAAGATCGTAGTATTGGGCTTTTTGATCAGCCTCGGTTTTAGTGTCTACAAGACCCAAAGCGATCCCAATGCGGCCTACTATTTGCTCAGCACCCGTGCATGGGAAATGATCCTCGGTGGTCTGGCCTTTCTTTATCCGCTGAGCCTACAAGATCGACAAAAAAAATGGCTCGCCATCACCGGCTTAACCCTGATCCTCGCCAGCTATGTATTAATTAATAGTCTCACACCATGGCCGGGTTATCTGGCATTGATTCCGGTGCTCGGCAGTTATCTGATCATCGTGGCACACCAACACAACAGCCTGATCGGCAACAACTTGTTCCTACAGCATATCGGCAAATGGTCTTACTCAATTTATCTCTGGCATTGGCCTTGGGTGGTGTTCGGCCTACTGTTTGAGATCCCATACTGGTGGCTGTACGGTTTACCACTTTCTATCCTCTGTGGTTATCTCAGTTATCGCTATATCGAAAGCTACAGATTCCCTGCAGGAGCGCGTTGGTCTGAGATCTGGATGCTAAAACCTTTATGGTTTGCTGGTTTGATTGGATTTATCGGAACTGCCACGTTTTTCAGCAAAGGATTTGAATGGCATTATTCAGATCAGATTTCTATCGCAAGCCAGGAATCGACGAATAAAAACCCCTATCACTGTATGTTAGATGAAGAGGGCAAAAAAGATCCTCTCTATGAATGCACCATCGGAAATCAATCTCAGATCCAAGCCATCGTAGTCGGTGATAGCCATGCCGATGCGATCACCACTGCCGTCTCCGCAGTATATGATCTAAAGCATCAAGGGATCTTGGCCATGACACGCACCTCCTGCCCTTTCGTGCTGAATGCCAAAAACAATCGTAGCAATGATACCTGCTACCAAGAGAATTTCTTAAAACTGCAACAACTGAAAAAATATGCAGGCATACCCATTGTCGTGACAGCCAGATGGCCTGCTTATCTCTATGGTCAGTCTGACCCCAATCGCATCAGCAATGGTGACAACTGCCCATCGATGTATTTTGGTGAGCATAAATATATGTCAGAGAAAGCGCTGCTGGAAAGTTTTGCGCAAAATCTGACTCAGACCTTGTGTGCGGTCAGCGTAAGCTCTCCAGTATTGATCACGCAACCGATCCCGGAAATGCAGCATAATATTCCCAAGCTCATGAGCCGTGCATTGCTACACAACAAAACTCTGGATTTATCCCTTGATCTCAAAACCTACCAAGCTCGAAATCGCGAAATTCGGCGCATCATCCAACAGGCTGCCGGGCAATGTGGCGCAACGGTGTTAGATCCAGCACAAACCCTGTGTCAACACGGCCGTTGCATCGCAGAAGTAGATGGTCGACCACTGTACTATGACAGTGACCATTTGAGTGAATATGGCAACAAACAGCTCACCCCAATGTTTAAACACGCACTTTTAGCCACTGCAGATACAGCAGTGAGTGTGGCTCAACTCTGATTCGTCTT
>JASLJB010000034.1 GCA_030152605.1 Acinetobacter sp.
CCTCAGCCCTCAGCCCTCAGCCCTCAGCCCTCAGCCCTCAGCCCAACTTTATTTGAATGTTCAGTCAAAATGACATGCTCAGGCCAAGGCCAATTGTTCACTAAACACCCACCTTTCTTTACATTTAATTTCTTCTAAAATCCCTTCGCTCCTCTAAACTTAAATTAAATATTGCTTCAATCCATCGCAATGAATGATTGCAATATCACTGGGTCTATATCGCACTAAACACATCAGTTTAAGTTCAAAACAAAACCGTACCTCGTCCTATATAAACATCAATATCATTATTTATAAGCAACGCAGTAAAACAACGCCAAAGCAAACTGTTCAATTCCATCGCAGCACCATTCAGCTGAATACAACCCAAAACATTAAAGCGATAAAACAGGATTAAGTTTTGCATAGCGCGCTTTAATCAGCCTGCTTCAGCATGAAACTTTGTAATCCAAAACATCATTAAAATTAATATGAGGATGACTTAAATGAAACAACCCAACCAAGAAATCATCGACCAGAAAATCATCAAAGAAAAAAAAGGCATGAACTGGCTATGGATTATTCTTCTACTCTTATTACTTGCACTCTTTGCATGGTGGATGTTCGGTCGAGACAGTCATGACAGCGATCGCGCAGCGAGTACGCAAAGCACCGAAACCCAAGCCATTGCCCCAGCCGATGAAGCGCAAGTCGCAGTACATGATCCTGAACAGATGAGTATCGCGGAACGGCTGAATGTGTATTTTGCCGATGCTTCACTCAATCAAAGTTCAGCGATGAATATCGATGCGGTTGACTTCGCCTCTGAAAGCAGCACGCCCACCGTGAATGACCCAGCCGAAATTGCCAATCTTGCACAAGTTTTAAATCGTCATCCCAACAGCAGTATTGTTCTCAGAGGTTATGCCGATGCCACTGGTCCTGACAGCCTGAACGACGCACTCTCGACGCAACGTGCTGAGGCGGTTAAAAACCTTTTAGTTGAACATCAGGTTGCGGCTGATCGAATCTCGATCGAAGGCAAAGGTGATCATAACCCGATTGCCACCAACCAAGATGCAGAAGGTCGAGATATGAATCGACGCGTGGTGCTGCGTGTGAATGGAAAATAATCCAACCGCAGTTGAGCTTGTCCACGCACCGTGTCCATTCACATCGATATTTTAATGAGTTTAATTGGTTTAGTTATTTGCTGGAGATGAGATGAACCCAGTCAATCAATCAGAAACATCATCAAGCAACATTGCTGAAAATATTGCTGAATTTGAATCTAAAGATAATGCGCAAATCAAACTCAGTGCTCATGCCGAATTTATTGAGCTTGAAAAACAGCGTGTTGTCACCGCTCGACACCAGATTCAAATCCAGACCAAGCGAGAGCAGCAACAGCTGCAACTGGCTTTAGAGCAGCGCAATGTCAAGGTCGAGGTGATTGCAGTCGGCGAATATGTCGATGCTATTCCTCAAATTGAAAAAAACGGCAGCGTGACCACGATTCCTGTTTTTGAAGAGCGGCTTGAGGTCGTGACAGTTAAACGCATATATCTCAAGGAGATGATCACGATTAGCGAACAAAGTACCGAACGGATTTACGAGCAACAGATCGAGCTAAGAAAGCAACAAGTCCATGTTTCATTCCATCAAGTCGATAACCACAAGTGAGATATTCGAATGTCAAATGAAAAGATCGTTACATTATTCGATAAATTAGCATATGCCCAAGCTGCTGAACGCAACCTGATCAAAGCGGGTTTTGATGAAGACGCGATTAGTTTGATCAAAAGCGATGATATTGATCCTGCTGAATTGGATGGAGAGCAAAGTTTCTGGAAATCTTTGTTTGGCAACACACTCACAGATGAAGATCGGGTCATCTACAGTAAAGCGATTCAAAACAATGGCACAGTCCTCACCGTTCATGTCGATGATGAACAGCGTGCCACAGCATTGGCTATTTTAAATCGCCAACAACTGTCAAATGAAAGCCAATATCAGCCTCAAGATCAGCTCACGCCGAACTTAGCCCATGCAGAGATCAGTCCTGAACATGCTGCCGCCTTGACTCAACAGCAACCTGCACACACAGCTCACTCAGATCGCCCTTACTTAACTGGGGACGAAACTCAAGATGAAATATTGCAATTGGCCAAAGAAGATCTTGAAGTTGGCAAGCGAATTGAAACTGAAGGTTCAAAACGCATCCGTCGTTATGTGGTTGAAAATGATGTAACTCAACGCATTAACTTAAAAGCTCAGCATGCTGAAGTATTGCGTCGCAATGTTGATCATGCCGTAGCGGAAAACAACATCGACTGGAGTGACAAGGAAATTTCAGTTGAAGAATATACCGAAAAACCGGTTATCAATAAAAATGCCAAAATTGTTGAAGAGGTCTTGGTCAAGAAGGTCAACACCACGCATGATGAAGTCATTCACGATACGGTTCGGGAACAAAAAGTGGATGTCATTGATGATCTACATCCAGCGCCGCATCAGGCCAAATAACAGTCAGACCTTAACAACTGCAACACCCTCGAAAAAAACCCCGAACACGCTCTAAAAAACGCTTTAAACAAAAACTTAAACTATCCAAGCAAATTCAACCTATACCTGCCACATGCGCTTTGATCAGTGCATGTGATAGGTAATCTGCATTTAATCTAGACACCCCTACTCAAATCTTAATGCAGCACCGTTTTCTGTGGTGGAATCGAATAACTGCCCACCACATGCGCCACAGGCTCGGTCGAATCTGCCGAATAAATCCACACCTCACCCACCACCAAGGTTTTGCCGACTTTCATCAATTGGCATTTACCCAGTAGATCTTGGCCGCCAGAGGGTTTACGCAAAAAATTAATATTCATATTGGTGGTCACCGCCAACCCAATCAGGCCAATTTCACCCAAGATCGCGACATACAAAGCAAAGTCAGCCAAGGTCATCATGGTTGGCCCAGACACCGTCCCGCCCGGACGCAGGTGATCGGCACTGATGCGATAGCGCAGCGTCGCGCCGCGATCCACCACTTCTTCGATTTGGCACTGCTCTAAGCTTTGTGGGAACTCACGGTGTAGAAATTCCTCGATCTGTAATTGACTGACTTTCATTGCACATCCTTGCGACGATTAAAATTCAATCTCCAACATAGGTAAAATCAGCTCAAAAAGAAAGGCTTAATTGAATTAAGCCTGTCTTTTCTTCATTTATTAATTATGGATTCATCAGTTAAGGATAGCGTAACTTCAAAAACTGAGTTGCTATATCACTTACTGCTCGTATCTTATGCTCAAAATCTCCCCTAACCCTAATGCCAGTCAGTTAAGGAAATTAGAACTTTAAAAGCTAAGTTTCCATACCACTTGCTGCACGTATCTTAAGCTTCAAATCTCCCCTAACCCCTCTTTGTCAAAGAGGGGAATTCCTATGAATTCAATATCATGTTGAATTCTGAGGCGCTCCTTCCTTTGAAAAAGGAAGGTTGGGATGGATTTAAAGCAAGGGCTTCATGTTGAAGTTATTTTCATAAAAGCATCATGAAAATTCACTTTACCCCCCTTCACTCATAGGCATCAACTTTATACTGAATCCTTCAAAAAACTCAGCGCCTGTGCAAACACCTGATCCGGCCCTTGGCTGGCATCGAGGCGTTTAATCCGCTCCGGCGCTTGTTGATGTAGTTCAGCATAACCTGCACGTACTTTGCCAAAGAATTCCATCTTCTCTTGTTCAAAGCGATCCAAGGCACCACGCTCGCGTGCCCGCGCCATACCGAGTTCAATCGGTGCATCCAACCAAAAGGTCAAATCCGGCATACGTGGCACAAAGGTTTGATTGAGCAAGGCCAGTTTTTCACGACTTAAACCACGGCCCGCACATTGGTAGGCAAAGCTGGCATCGGTAAAACGATCACACAGCACCACATCACCACGTTGCAACGCAGGCATGATCACGTTTTGAATATGTTGTGCCCGTGCGGCATACATCAGCAACAACTCGGTATCATGTCCCATCTTGTCGGCAGCATCATCGGCCAACAGCAATTGACGAATCTGCTCCGCCAATGGTGTGCCGCCCGGCTCACGGGTCAGTAACACCGCATGCTGCTGCTCGACAAAATAGTCATAGAGTTTGCTAATCAGTGTGGTCTTCCCTACACCCTCGGTCCCCTCAAAACTGATAAACATCCTCACTCCTTCCTTCATGGTCTAGCACGAACTTATTGTTTCGCACGAAGTACAGTCAAATATTCTTGAACCGCACGGTTATGGTCTGGCAAATTACTGGAAAATTTATGCCCGCCATTGCCGGTGGCCACAAAGTAGATCGCATCGGATTTGTCCGGATGCATCGCGGCTTCGATGGCTTTTTTGCTTGGCAATGCGATCGGTGTTGGCGGTAAGCCATGCATGGTATAGGTATTATAGGCAGTTGGGGTGCGTAGATCGTTGCGGGTGATCTTGCCCGTGTATTGCTCACCCATGCCATAAATCACGGTCGGATCGGTTTGCAAACGCATGCCAAGTCGTAGACGACGCACAAACACACCGGATACTTGGCGCAGCTCACGATCCAAACTGGTTTCTTTTTCAATGATCGAGGCCATGATCAAGGCTTCGTACTTATTTTTATAAGGTAAACCAGGTTCACGTTTTTCCCATGCCGTATCCAAGATCTTGACTTGACGTTGATACAAGTCTTTGAGGATCTGCTCATCACTGGCACCTTTGTCAAAGAAATACGTATCTGGTGCAAATAAACCTTCGATATGATCATAAGGAATATTCAAGCGCTTAATCAGCTCAGCCTGACTAAGTTGGCTGATTTGCTTGCTCACATAAGGATCTTTTTTCAGCGCCGCCAAGAGTTGTTTGCTGTTGGTGCCTTCAATCACCAAGATGCGATTCATTTGCGCATTTTCAGCATTGGAAATCATGTCCAAGACTTGGCGGATATTCATACCCTGTCTGACTTCATACACCCCAGCCTTCATGCTGTCATGGATAAAGAATTTGCGATAAATCTTCAGCACGATCGGGAACTGGACTTTGTTGTCTTTGGCCAACTGATCGATAAAACCGGTATAAGTTTCACCGTTGTTGATCAACAGTTTTTGTTTATTGCCCTGTACCGGATAGCTTTGCAACAAGCTCAGCTTGAGGACTACGCCACATGCGACCAAGATCGCCACACACAGCAGTAGAAAAATCTTCAACTTGGACTTTTTCGGGGAGGATTTTGATTTGGATTTTTGACTAGACGTTGTTTTCGACATAAGAAGTTAAATGATCAAGTTGCAAAGTTTCAAATAGTTCAACACATGGCTGAACCGCTAAAGTACGGCGATTTAAACGGTGTGCGATTTTCATCGGCGTCAAAGCATTACAGAAAAATAAACTTTGAATCTGATCAATGTCTTGCCGATCGATAACAGCGTGAGTGCAGTGCAGTTGATGCTGTTGCATCCGCGCCAATATTTCAGCACGCATGACACCATGCACGCCATTATAGCGAAGTTCTGGTGTAATCCATGCATCATTGATGCGAATAAAGCAATTACTGCTCACCCCTTCAACAATATGATTTTGCACATCACTGACCAAAGCTTCAGCCCAACCCTGTTGATCCGCCTCGTGTTTAAGCATGACCTGCTCTAGACGATTCAAACTTTTCACCCCCACCAAGCTTGGCATACTCAAACCAATCTGCTGCTGCAACATCCCAGTTTCAATCTGTTCCGGCACGGGGATGGACGGTTCTTGGCAAGCGTAAGCCGCTGGATAATAGTAAAGATAAATATCCGCAGGCTGATCCGGCATGCTATAGCCGCGCCCACCGACGCCACGACTGATCAAAATCTTGACCACACCATGAATCGGACTGCTATTTTGTGCTTTTAATTGCGAAATACTGCGTTGAATTAATGCAAAATCGACCTGTAAATTTAAACGCTCAGCGGCAAATTTCAGCCGCGCCCAATGCCGCGTTTTCAGCAGATACAGGTCTTGAACCACGCGTATGGTGCTAAAACAACCATCTCCATAATGCAGCGCACGCTCGCTCAAGGCACAGGACTCTATCGGGATCGCATTTTTCAAACATTGCAGCATAAAATTTAACTCTATTGATTTTTAAACAGAATATTTAAATACATTCAAAACCTATTTCTCTTTTCTTCATATTGAAAGCAGTTTTAATTATTTTTTAGGGATAACGACTGGCGCTATTCTGCTTCCATCCGCTTTGCACGACTTCCAACTGCTTTGCACTATAAGTTACAGAGATGATTATATGCGTATTTCAACAATAAAACTGAGCGTCATCGTCACATTGCTGTCTGTATCTACTTTCGGCGTTGCCGCCAAAGATTTCTTAAATGTTTCATATGATCCTACACGTGAACTCTACGATAACGTCAATCAAGAATTCGGCAAGTACTGGAAAAAAGCCACTGGCCAAGAGATTCAGTTCAAACAATCCCACGGCGGCTCCGGCAAACAAGCACGCGCGGTCATCGATGGACTCAGTGCAGATGTGGTGACCTTGGCTTTGGCCGCGGATATCGATGCCATCGCGGAAAAAACCAATCTGTTGCCCAAGGACTGGCAAAAGAAATTCCCACAAAACTCAACCCCCTATACCTCGACCATCGTATTTTTAGTACGTAAAAACAATCCTAAAAATATCAAAGACTGGGGCGATCTGGTCAAACCCGGTGTTGAAGTGGTGACGCCGAATCCGAAGACTTCGGGTGGCGCACGCTGGAACTATCTTGCAGCGTGGGCATGGGCCAAACATCAATATGGTACGGATGCCAAAGCACAAAGCTTTGTGGCGAATGTCTACCAACACACCAAAGTCTTGGATTCTGGTGCCCGCGGTGCCACCACCACTTTCGCAGAACGCGGTATTGGTGATGTGCTGCTGGCTTGGGAAAATGAAGCCTACCTCGCCGTGAGAGAGCAGCCGGGTAAGTTTGAAATCATTACCCCATCGCTGTCGATTTTGGCAGAACCTTCGGTGGCGATCGTAGAAAAGAATGCGCAGAAGCATGGCAGTCTCCATCTGGCCAAAGGCTATCTCAACTTCTTGTACTCGCCACAAGGCCAAGACATTGCGGCAAAGAATTTCTATCGCCCACGTAACGCCAGCATATTGAAAAAATATGCGCAGGTATTTAAGCCACTGACTTTGGTCACAGTCGACAAAGAGTTTGGGGGTTGGGCCAAAGTGCAAAAACAGCATTTTGAAAATAATGGCATCTTTGACCAAATCCTTAAAAGCAACTCAGCCAAAACCAGTACCCAGCAATAACTCATTTATGAATAGATATTTCGCTCAATCAAGGATTAAGCCCTTGGCGAAACACAGCAATAAGCTTCAGGAGTATAGACATGATTCATAGCCTCATCGTTCCCGGTGTCGGTGGTAGTGATCACAACCATTGGCAGTCTTGGTTACAACGCCAGCTCATGTCTTGCTCTCGCGTGCAGCAACAAGATTGGAACGCGCCGATCCTGTCGCGCTGGGTCGAGAACTTTGTACAGACCCTACGCGCTGCACCTGAAAAAGTACAAATCATTGCCCATAGTTTTGGTTGCCTGACCAGTATTGCTGCGCTTGCGCAACATCCTGAACTGGCGCAGAAAGTGAAAAAGTTGATCTTGGTGGCGCCGGCCAACCCAGCACGCTTTGCGCCACACGGCTTTGCCCAAGCACAGCAGCACAACTATGCAGACTACTTTAAACAGCTACAGATCGACGTTCCGACCCAAATGCTGATCAGTGAAAATGATCCGTGGCTATCTTTTCAGGATGCGCAGCATTTGGCACAACATTGGAATGTGCCAGTGCGGAATTTAGGTGCTGTCGGACATATCAACGTGGATTCGGGCTTTACCACCTTTCCTGAGATTTTGGATGACTTGTTGCATGACCAGCAGCGCAGCACACAGCAGTTGCATGATGTTGATCAGCATCGATTGTTTTTTAAATTGGCGATTTAAGCCGAGCTCGATGCTCAGCTGGCTGCATGCCGAACTGATGCCTGCACGCGCTTGAGTGATATTTTTTTAATCATACGTAATTTCTTTATATTTAATATTCGCTGATTGCTTTCAATCAGCGCTTTCTCATTTGAGGAGTCTTCATGTCGCAGCGTTCCCGAGTGCTGCCAGGATTTGGTCTTTCTCTAGGCTTTACCCTTGCTTATCTGTCTTTTATTGTGCTGATTCCTTTATCAGCTGTCTTGATCAAGTCCATGGGGATTGGATGGGATGGCTTTATTGATATCGTCACCTCTGAGCGGATTTTAAAATCCTTACAGCTCAGCTTTAGTGCTGCGATCATTGCCGCCTTGATCAATGTGGTGTTCGGCTTATTGCTGGCGTGGTGCTTGGTGCGCTATACCTTCCCCGGCAAACGCATCGTCGATGCCTTGGTGGATTTACCTTTTGCCTTACCCACCGCGGTCGCCGGGATCGCACTGACCTCGCTATATGCACCGACAGGTTGGATCGGTCAGTATCTTGAACCCTTAGGCATCAAAGTCGCCTATACCCCGATCGGGATCACCTTGGCGCTGATCTTTATCGGTGTGCCATTTGTGGTGCGTACCGTACAGCCGGTGCTGAGTGATCTGGAAACTGAACTCGAAGAAGCCGCATCGGCACTCGGGGCCAGTCGTTTGCAAATCGCGACCAAGATCATTTTGCCGATTTTGTTCCCTGCATTGCTGACCGGTTTTGCGCTGGCCTTTGCCCGTGGTGTGGGTGAATACGGCTCCGTGATCTTTATCGCCGGCAATCAGCCCTTCTATACCGAAATCGCGCCCTTGATGATTATTTCGCGGCTTGAAGAATATGACTACGCCGGCGCCACCACCATTGCGGTGATCATGTTGGTGATTTCATTCTTGATTTTGTTTTTGATTAATCTACTACAGGCTTGGGTCAGTCGTCGCACGGGGAGATCTGCGTCATGAGTATTAACAATTCAAGCCATGCTTTGGCTGAACGACTACAGTCACGCGATGCCACACGCGAACCGAAATGGGTCAAGATCACCCTGTTGGTGATCGCAATGATCTTCTTTCTGTCCTGCTTGATGTTGCCCTTGATCTTGGTCTTTGTGGAAGCCTTTAAACAAGGCATCAATGTTTACTTTGAAGCCTTGATCAATCCCGATACGCTCTCGGCCGTGAAGTTAACCTTGCTCACCGCAGCCATCGCCGTGCCACTCAACGTGGTGTTTGGTATCGCAGCAGCTTGGTGTGTGGCCAAATATAATTTCCGTGGTAAAGCCATCTTAACCACCATTATTGATATGCCATTTTCGGTATCACCCGTGATCGCGGGTTTGATGTTGGTGTTGATCTTTGGCTCACAAGGCTGGATCGGCGGTTGGTTACTCGATCATGACATCAAGATCCTGTATGCCACGCCTGCGATCGTGATCGCGACGATTTTCATTACCGTGCCCTTTGTTGCCCGTGAACTGATTCCGCTCATGGAAGCACAAGGCACCGAAGAGGAAGAAGCTGCGATCGTACTCGGCGCCTCAGGTTGGCAGACCTTTTTCAAAGTCACCTTGCCCAATATCAAATGGGGCCTCATCTATGGCGTGATTTTGTGTAATGCACGTGCTATGGGTGAGTTTGGTGCGGTGTCTGTGGTGTCCGGCCATATCCGTGGTGAAACCAATACCTTGCCGCTACATGTGGAAATTTTGTATAACGAATATACGTTTAGTGCTGCTTTCGCCGTGTCTTCCTTGTTGGCACTGTTGGCGATTGTAACGTTAGTTTTAAAAACTTGGGTTGAATACCGTCAGGAAAAACAAAACAGTTTTCAACAAGATTCAAGTGTTTGATCAGGAATGTATTCATGAGTATTCAAGTTAAAAATATAGAAAAACACTTTGGTGCATTTCACGCGCTGAATAACATCTCACTGGATTTTCCAGAGGGGCAATTGGTGGCGCTACTCGGCCCATCTGGTTGCGGTAAGACCACCCTGCTTCGAATTATCGCAGGCTTAGAATCGGCGGATGGCGGTAAAGTGATCCTCGAAGGTCAAGATGCCACCCGTACCCATGTGCGTGAACGCCAAGTGGGCTTTGTGTTTCAGCACTATGCATTGTTTCGCCATATGAGCGTGTTTGAAAATGTCGCCTTTGGTTTACGTGTGCGACCTCGTGAAACCCGCCCCAATGAAGTAGAGATTAGAAAACGTGTGACACGTTTACTCGACTTGGTGCAACTGGGCTTTTTGGCAGATCGCTATCCTGCGCAGCTCTCTGGCGGACAACGCCAACGTATTGCTTTGGCACGTGCTTTAGCGGTCGAACCACGGGTTTTATTACTGGATGAGCCCTTTGGTGCCTTAGATGCTAAAGTACGTAAAGAATTACGCCGTTGGTTGCGCACCTTGCATGATGAACTACATATCACCTCGATTTTTGTGACCCATGATCAGGAAGAAGCACTCGAAGTTGCCGATCAGATTGTGGTGATGAACAAAGGCAATATCGAACAAATCGGTTCACCGCGTGAAGTCTATGAACAGCCAGCAACGCCATTTGTGTTTGACTTCTTGGGTCAGGCCAATCGCTTTGAAGCGGAAAATCGTGCTGGCATCATTCATATCGGCGATGACCGGATTCAACTCAGTGATCAGATACAAGCGCCTGCAGGTAAAGTGATTGCATTTGCACGACCGCATGAGTTGAAGATATTCTCGCGCCCCACTGAGAATGCCATTCAAGCAGAGTTCTTACGTGAGATTTGGATCGCAGGCAAGGTGGTGACTGAGTTACAAGCACGCAATGGGCA
>JASLJB010000064.1 GCA_030152605.1 Acinetobacter sp.
AGGAAATGGGGCTGGTGCACTTTAAAAAGTGCACCATCAAATACGCCTTTGTAATCTGCAGCACATCGCAAACGAAGCTCTGTACCAAAACTATAAAATGACATAACACCCATGTCGTACTCCACTATTTAAAAGAATTAAACAGTGATGTTGTGACGACCTTTTGCACGACGGCGAGCAAGGACTTGACGACCTGCTTTTGTAGCCATACGGGCACGGAAACCATGAACGCGTTTGCGTTTTAACTCAGATGGTTGGAAGGTACGTTTCATTTTGAAACTCCTAAGTGATCTTTTATCTAAAGGTTCGCGATTGTATTGTGCATCCTTTGAACTGTCAATCAATAAAGTGCTTTCGAAGCTGTATCCACTTTAATTTTTACAAATGAAATTTGATGTTGAGGTTTTAATCAATCGTGATTGGGAAAACAGAATATAAAATTACTCACAATATAAGTTATTCATTTATAATGCTAAGATAAGTTGTCAACACAGATATAAACAAGGTTATCCATAGATTACTTTAGAAATCACGTCATGGCTTGCGAAGTTTAAATTTAAATTCATTTCTGATGTTCATCCAAAGTTATCCCCAGAATCTTCGCTTCTTATAAATAAATTCAAATTTAAAATTTAAGATTATTATTATTAGGGACCGTTTTTTCTGTGGAAAGGTGACTTTTGACTTTTAAAAACAGTATCTTATCGTGTGGATATCTATGTTTTTATTGTTTTGATGGATTGTGGATAAGTTTATGCTATATTTTATCCACAGCTTGTGCGGGGTGATATCCATACCCACTTTAAATTCATTTCATTTGTGCAGAAGGTTGCTTTTTTGTTCAAACTCGACTGATTAAGTCATGACAGATGTGGATAACTTGGTTAGAATGGCGACCCCTCGTGGTGGGGGTATTCACTTTTTAAATTTAAAATGGAAATGCAATGGGGTTTCACATGCTTTGGACAGAATGCTTAACTCGCTTGCGACAAGAGCTCTCTGATAATGTCTACGCAATGTGGATTCGTCCTTTGGTGGCTGAAGAAGTTGAAGATACCTTAAAACTTTATGCGCCTAATCCATATTGGACACGCTACATTCAAGAACATCATTTGGAGCTGATCTCTATTTTGGCGGAGCAACTTTCTGAAGGTCGCATCCGTAAAGTGGAAATTTTAGTGGATTCTCGACCAGGCGCGATTTTATCTGCTGCTGATTTGCCTGCGACAACCACCGCTGCTCTCGAAGCGCCCGTCACACCCGCTGCACCCAAAGTGAAGAAAGAAACTGAAACTAACGCTCAAAAGAATGCCAAAAAGCGTTTATTAAATCCTTTATTTACTTTTGCATTATTTGTTGAAGGCCGTTCCAACCAAATGGCAGCAGAGACGTGTCGAAAAGTCCTGACGCAATTGGGTGAGCCACAACACAATCCTTTATTTTTATATGGTCCGACCGGTTTAGGTAAAACGCATTTGATGCAAGCTGTGGGCAATGCGTTGTTGCAAGCCAAACCGAATGCCCGGGTCATGTACATGACAGCTGAAAGCTTTGTGCAGGATTTTGTGAGTTCCTTGCAAAAAGGCAAGGTGGAAGAGTTTAAGAAAAACTGTCGCTCATTGGATCTGCTCTTGGTGGATGATATTCATCTTCTGGCAGGTAAAGAAGCCAGTTTGGTTGAGTTCTTCTATACTTTTAATGCCTTGTTAGATGAATCTAAACAAATTATTTTAACGTCTGATCGTTATCCTAAAGAACTCACTGAATTAGATCCGCGCTTGGTTTCTCGTTTCTCTTGGGGATTGTCTGTTGGTGTTGAGCCACCGGATATTGAAACCCGTATTGAAATTTTGCTGAAAAAAGCCGAAAGCAATGATATTGATTTGCCACGTAACTGTGCTTTATTTATTGCACAGCAAGTGGTGGCCAACGTCCGTGAGTTAGAAGGTGCGCTGAACAAGGTTGTTGCAATCTCACGCTTTAAGGGTTCAGCAATTGATCTAGATGTGGTTCGTGAGTCATTGAAAGACGTATTGGCGATTCGTGCCCGCACCATCAGCACTGAAAATATTCAACGTGTGGTGAGCGAATATTTCCGGGTGCCTTTAAAAGAATTGGTCGGTCCTAAACGCACACGAATTTATGCACGTCCACGTCAAATGGCGATGGGTTTGGCGCGTGAACTGACCGGTGATAGCTTCCCTGAAATTGGCATGGCATTTGGTGGTCGCGATCACAGTACGGTGATGCATGCTTGTGAAAAAGTTCAAAGCCTATGTGCTGAAGATCCAATTTTTAATGAAGATTATAAGAATCTCATGCGTTTGTTACAGAGCTAATCGGTAGCGGCTCAAATTTGGGTCATTCAACTTGAAATATTTCATATGTTGCAATGCGGTTTTAACTGCCGCATAGTACACTGCTCAACTTAAAATTATCCGTCTTCAGTACTTGTTTCAGTACGTATTTTCAGTATTGAGATTTACAGTTATTTACAGTATTTAGCCCTAGAGGAATTGCACCGTGCGTTTGAAAATCGCTAAAGAGAGCCTACTCAATGTTTTAACCCTTGTGGCTGGAGCCGTTGAACGTCGTCATACCTTGAACATTCTTTCAAACGTTAAAATTCAGGCCAATGATCAAGCGCTTAGAATTACGGGCTCAGATTCTGAGGTTGAATTGGTGGCGAGCACAACCTTGACCGAAGGTGCGTGTTTGGAGGCAGGGGAGACCACAGTTCCAGCACGTAAGTTGATGGACATCTGCAAATCTTTGCCAAGCGCTGCTTTAATCGACCTACATATCACTGAAGATCAGCGTTGTATCTTAAAAACAGGCAACAGTCGTTTTGTACTTGGGACGCTTCCTGCTGAAGACTATCCCTTGCTCAGCACTGAAAATAGTCAAGGCACTCAAATCCAGGTCACTGAGCGCGAACTCAAGCGTTTATTTGAAAAGACTGCATTTGCAATGGCAGTGCAAGATGTTCGTTTTTATTTGACCGGGACTTTGTTAGAAATTGATGAAACACAATTACGTGCAGTGACCACCGATGGTCACCGCTTGGCACTCTGTGAAACCTTGGCCAGTTCAACTGCGACTCAGTTGGTTCAGGCGATTGTTCCACGTAAAGCCGTTGCTGAATTACAGCGTTTATTGAGCATTGAAGACAATCAATTGACCTTGTCGATTGGTCGTGAATTGTTGAATGTGACCATTAACACCATGAGTCGCGATAAAGAACAAGGCGATATTACGGTTCGTTTTACCACGAAATTGATTGATGGGAAATTCCCTGATTATCGTCGCGTGATCCCACGTGGTGGTGATAAAAATGTCTTGATTGCGCATGATGTATTTAAGCAGTCTTTGCAGCGTGTTTCGATTTTGAGTAATGAAAAGTTGCGCGGTATCTTCTTGAATTTTAACGAAGATTCACTTCAGTTGCGTGCCAATAACCCTGAGCAAGATGAGGCGGTTGAAGACTTGGCGATTCAATATCAAAACACGCCGCTTGAGATGTCGTTCAATGCGCAATATTTGCTCGAAGTGCTTAATGTGCTAGACAGTGATGATGTCAGCATGACCATGTCTGAGGCCAATCAATCGGTCTTGGTTCAAGATCCATCACAGCAAGACCAGACTTATGTGGTCATGCCGATGCGTGTCTAAGGGATACTGATTCGGACATGTTTATTGCGCGTTTAAATATACAACGTGTGAGAAATTTAAAAGCGGTTGCACTCGATGGGTTGCAGCCGTTTAATCTCTTTTATGGGCAAAATGGTTCAGGAAAAACCTCTGTTCTTGAGGCCATTCATCTCTTGGCCACGGGGCGATCTTTTCGCACCCATATCCCAAAAAACTATATCCAACATCAGTGTGGTGATGCAGTGGTCTTTGCTCAGTCACACAGTGAAAAGATTGGGATGCAAAAGCTGATCTCTGGCGAGCAGCTGATTAAAGTCAATGGGGATAATGTGGCCACCCAAGGGCAACTGGCCAAGATTTTACCGCTGCAGTATTTAGATCCACTCAGTACCGATATTATCGATCATGGTGCTAAACCACGCCGTCAGATGTTGGATTGGCTCATGTTTCACGTGGAGCCAGACTTCTATACCACATGGCAATACTACTCGCGTGCGCTGAAGCAGCGTAACAGCCTACTCAAGTCGCAACGTAATATCAGTCTTGCCAGTATGGAACCTTGGAATGCACTGCTGAGCCAATATGGTGAAATGCTGCATTCACAGCGCCTTGAAATCGTGGAGCAATGGAAAGAATATCTGCGCCAAGATCTCAGTCTGCTGTTGCCCAATATTGAGATTGAATTGGACTATCAAGCCGGGTTCCATGTGGAACATGGCCTACTGAGTGATTTGACGCAACATCATCAAAAAGACCTCGATCGACGCTATACCGAATACGGTCCACATCGTGCTGATTTGAGGCTGAAAACAGCGGGCGGAGATGCCAATGTGGTGTTGTCACGTGGGCAAAAAAAACTCTTGATTGTGGCGCTAAAACTCTCACAGATTGCAATGCTACATGCCTGTAATCGTGAAACTGTGGTATTATTAGATGATGTGACTGCAGAATTAGATTTAAGTGCACAACAACGATTGATTGAGCGATTAAGCCAACTTGGTAGCCAAGTTTTTATGACCACTTTAGATCAAGAAATTGTAAAAAATCACTTTCAAGATTTATCTATTCCTTATCAACTATTCAATGTGGATAACGGTCAAGTTAAGGTCGCAGTGATCTGATTTTTAGCTTTTTTATTTAGCATAGACCATATTTTTCACTAGGGAGAAACCATGAGTTCAGAAGATCAAGTTGCTTCTCAAATAGAACAGACCATTGAAAAAGCTTATGATTCCTCTAGTATCAAAGTATTACGTGGCCTCGATGCAGTTCGTAAACGACCAGGCATGTATATTGGTGATACGGACGATGGCACAGGCCTACATCACATGGTGTTCGAAGTTGTCGATAATGCGATTGATGAAGCATTAGCTGGACATTGTGATGAGATCTTAGTCACCATCCATAGCGACGAATCCGTCAGCGTTTCAGACAACGGTCGTGGTATTCCTACCGACATTCACCCTGAAGAAGGGGTTTCTGCTGCAGAAGTGATTCTCACCATCCTGCACGCAGGCGGTAAGTTCGATGACAACAGTTATAAAGTCTCAGGCGGTTTGCATGGTGTGGGTGTCTCCGTGGTCAATGCGCTTTCGAGCAAACTTGAGCTGACGATTCAACGTGCAGGTCTGATTCACCAACAAGAATACCGTCATGGTGATTCGCAATATCCACTGAAAGTGGTCGGTGAAACAGAACAATCTGGCACCATGGTACGTTTTTGGCCAAGTAGTGAAACCTTTAGTCAAACCATTTTTAATGTTGAAATTTTAGCGCGTCGTTTGAGAGAGCTTTCTTTCCTCAATGCTGGGGTGCGGATCGTGCTCAAAGATGAGCGGGTCGACTTAGAGTATGTTTATGACTATGAGGGCGGTTTATCTGAGTTTGTTAAATATATCAACCAAGGTAAAACCCATCTCAATGATATCTTTCATTTCACAGCCGATTCGGACAATGGCATCGCGGTTGAAGTTGCCTTGCAATGGAATGATACCTACCAAGAAAACGTGCGTTGTTTTACCAATAATATTCCACAAAAAGATGGTGGTTCGCATTTGGCCGGTTTCCGTGCTGCATTAACACGTGGCCTGAACCAATATCTTGAAAGTGAAAATATCCTTAAAAAAGAAAAGGTCAATGTCACCGGTGATGATGCGCGTGAAGGTTTAACCGCGATCGTTTCTGTCAAAGTGCCAGATCCGAAGTTCTCTTCGCAAACCAAAGAAAAATTGGTCTCCAGTGAAGTGAAACCTGCGGTTGAGCAGGCCATGAACAAAGCCTTTTCTGAGTATCTATTAGAGAATCCGACAGCAGCCAAATCGATTGCAGGCAAAATCATTGACGCAGCACGTGCACGTGATGCGGCGCGTAAAGCGCGTGAGATGACGCGTCGTAAGAGTGCGCTTGATATCGCAGGTTTGCCAGGCAAGCTTGCGGACTGCCAAGAAAAAGATCCAGCATTGTCTGAACTTTACTTGGTGGAAGGTGACTCTGCGGGCGGTTCTGCAAAACAGGGCCGTAACCGTAAGATGCAAGCGATCTTGCCATTGAAAGGTAAGATTCTGAACGTGGAACGTGCGCGTTTCGATCGCATGATCTCATCTGCCGAAGTAGGTACTTTGATTACGGCACTTGGCTGTGGCATTGGTCGTGAAGAATATAACCCAGACAAATTGCGTTATCACAAAATCATTATCATGACCGATGCTGACGTTGATGGTTCGCATATTCGTACGCTGCTACTGACCTTCTTCTTTAGACAAATGCCAGAGTTGGTTGAACGCGGTCATATTTATATCGCACAGCCACCGTTGTATAAGCTGAAGAAAGGCAAGCAAGAACAGTATTTGAAAGACAATGATGCGCTTGATGATTATTTAATTTCCAATGCCATCGATGAGCTTGAGTTGCATATCAGTGCTGAAGCGCCTGCGATTCGCGGTGAAGCCTTAGCGGGTGTGATTGCAGACTACCAAGCGGCTCAGAAGAGTATTCAGCGTTTAACTTTGCGTTATCCTGCGAGCTTACTTGATGCTTTGCTTGAGCTAGACGGCTTTAAAGTTGATCAAAACCATGATCATGCTTATGTCATGCAGTGGGCCAACCAGTTGTCTGAAGCGATTACGCGTTTACAACCAAGCCTACGACCTGAAATCAGCTTAGAAAGCTTTGAGAAAGAGCATGCCAGTGGCGAGAAAGTGACACATTACTGGCCAAGAATGACCATTTATGTGCATAACCTACCGCAGCATTATTTACTGGATACTACTTTGTTGGCATCGAATGAATATAAGCGTTTGCTACAAAACTCGAAGAGCTGGTTTAGTTTGCTTGAAGAAGGCGCTTATTTGCAAAAGAGCGAGAAGAAGATAAATGTCACTGATTTCCATCAGGTTTGGCAGCATCTAATCAGCGATTCTCGACGTGGCATGATGATTCAGCGTTATAAAGGTCTCGGTGAGATGAACGCTGAGCAGCTCTGGGAGACCACCATGGACCCAGATACGCGTCGCATGTTACAAGTCACGATTGATGATGCGATCGAAGCAGACCGTATGTTCTCTTGCTTGATGGGTGATGATGTTGAACCTAGACGTGCATTTATTGAAGAAAATGCGCTAAATGCGGATATCGATGCTTAAGTCTGCATAAATCACAGGCAAAAATCGTTTAAAAAAAGCACCTTTCGAGGTGCTTTTTTATGCAAATTGACTTAATCCTATGCCATGATTTAGCTTCATTGTATTGGGGAGTGCTTGGCTATGAGACAAGATTTGGAACAGGTTCGGGATGCTTGGCTGGACGCTTATTATCGAGGGGATGTGGAGGCGCTGCGTGGATATGAACATGCGCAATTGCAGATCATCTATGCCGATCAAGGCATGACAGAGCGCAGTTTGAATCGCTATGAACAGATCAGGCATGCTGTTCAGAATGCGGTCTGGAAGCCACAAAAGCCAGCGATCATCGCTGAAGAATTTGAGTTTGATGAGCAGTCTACCCGTTGTCTTGTATTGTTAAAGTCAGCAAAAGAGCGTGTGCTGATGCAAGAGTTATGGCAGTTTGAGGGCAGTTGGACCTTGCTTGAGCTGCGATATTTCCAGCCGAAACGCTAGGATCTGTTGGCAATTCATCATGATAACAATCATCAAAATTTGGCGGTATTTAAGCCTAGACCCAGTACATGATTAAAATAATTTTTGAATTCAAAAGCTGCTTTTTAAGCTTTTGCAAGGCGTTTTCGTCTTCGAAATAGCTCTAATCATCCTAAAATGGGCTGTGGATAATTTTAATTTAAACGGATATTCTCGCTGAAGTGGTTTTGAATTCAAAAATACGAGTGTCGCTAGAAATGCTCTTTGTGGATAACTTGGTTTGAATTCAAAGTTTTTGCATGTGAGCTATTGGTTTTAAATTTAAATCGCAATCTTTAAATTTAAACTACTGCTGTGCTGGGATGTGTTGCTTGTGTAATTTAACTACATAGTATTTTATGTTCCACGGGGACTGGTTTTACTATTAAGATAAATTAAAGAAGTGCGATTTTAGGACATTTCAGCCCCAGATCTTGAGCAATGATGGCGTGGTTTTCGGCGTTGAAGCACTTATCTTAAAGTCGATCACGTCGTACAGATCCGGTGTCGAAACTTTAAAAAACAGAAAAACCAAAAAGCACAAATGATTGTGCTTTTGGATTTAAATGGTGTTTTTTAGATTTTTACAGCAGCGTCGACGATGCAGTGCTGGGGGTTATTCGAAAGAACTTTCGAGTTCTTCAAGTTGCATCATCAGTTCAAGCATCTGCTCTTCAACCTGAGCAAGGGAAGTCTTGAGCTCAGTTTGTTGATTCATGCACTTCAGCAGATCATCTTTGCGTGCTGCATCGTACAAGGCGGTGTCGGCCAGTTGGTTTTCGATCTCAGCCAACTGTGTTTGTAGGCGGCTGATCTTGGTTTCTGCTTTTTCGATATCTTTACGAATCGGACGACTCAGATCACGGCGACGTGCGGTTTCTTTGCGCTGAGCTTCTTTGTCCAGTTTTGAAATCGTCGGTTGGGTCTCTACCAAGGACTTGACTGGCGCTGTCGCCAGTTCCGGGCCTTTTTTCATCAAATCAATACGCGCTTGACGTAACCAGTTGGCATAGTCTTGTAGATCACCATCAAAATCACGATGTTGACCGTTGTGGACCAAAATCAATTCATCACAGACACTGGCGATTAATTGACGTTCATGCGACACCAAGACCACGGCGCCTTCAAAGTCCTGCAAGGCCATGGTCAAGGCATGACGCATGTCTAAGTCCAAATGGTTGGTTGGCTCATCCAGGATTAACACGTTTGGACGACGCCATACGATCAAGGCCAATGCCAAGCGGGCACGTTCACCGCCGGAGAAACTCTCACTCGGGGTGTCCATACGTTCGCCACTGAAGCCAAAACTACCGAGGAATGAACGTAAGGTTGCTTCACTGATTTTTTTATCAGCGATCCGCGCCAGTTGCAGCATTGGGCTGGCATTGCCATCTAGTGCATCCATTTGATGCTGAGCAAAATAGCCAATATTGAGTAATTCTGAGGCGTTACGATGGCCTTGAATCAGCTCCAGATCACCGACCAAAGATTTAATCAGAGTCGATTTACCAGCACCATTCATCCCAAGTAGGCCGATGCGGCTGCTTGGGGTAATTTGTAGACTGACATTGGTGACGATCAGTTTATTGGCATAACCAATATCCGCATGTTCTAAGGTCAGTAAAGGTGAACTCATCTTGGTCGGTTCACGGAAACTAAAGGTAAACGGGGTATCTACATGCGCAGGTGCAAGTTCTTGCATGCGTTCCAGTTGTTTAATCCGGCTTTGTGCTTGACGCGCTTTGGTGGCCTTGGCCTTAAAGCGGTCAATAAATTTTTGTAGATGTGCGCGAGTTTCTTCTTGTTTTTCGAAGGCTTGCTGATGCTGTGCCAGACGTTCAGCACGTGTGGTTTCAAAGGTCGAATAGTTACCGGTATATAAGGTCAGTTCTTGGTTTTCGATATGCAGAATATGATCGGTGATCGCATCGAGGAAATCACGATCATGAGAAATCAACACCAAGGTGCCAGCGTAGGCTTTGAGCCAGTCCTCAAGCCACAAAATCGCATCCAAGTCCAAGTGGTTGGTCGGTTCATCGAGTAATAACAAATCTGAACGACTCATCAGCGTGCGTGCGAGATTGAGTCGCATACGCCAGCCACCCGAGAAACTCGATACATCGAGTTGAGATTGGTGTTCAAAAAAGCCCAAGCCGGCCATCAATTGTGAGGCTTTGGCTGGCGCTGAATAGCCATTGATCTCATCAAAACGACTGTATAAATTTGCTAAGTCATTGTCGCTGAGGCTTTCGGGATCATCGAGTTGATTTTGAATCTGCCAGTATTCTTCATCACCAGAGAGTACAAAATCGATGGCTTTCATGTCCAAGGCTTTGATTTCTTGGGCCATGTGCGCCACAGTCCAGACGCTCGGGCGAGATAAACTGCCGCCATCTGCTTCCATGCCGCCTAAAAAGGCTGAAAATAAAGTCGATTTTCCTGCACCGTTGACGCCAGTTAAACCGATTTTCCATCCCGGATGTAGTTGCATAGATGCGTTTTTAAATAACACGCGTCCGCCGCGACGAATTGAA
>JASLJB010000084.1 GCA_030152605.1 Acinetobacter sp.
ATCGCTTCGTTATGGCCAAGGGTGAGACGGATCTTGGCATCTTGAATATCTTTGAGAATGGCATGATCAAACACTTCACGCGTGCCCGAACCTTCCTCACGTAAGATCCATTCGATGTGATTGAAATCTTGCGCATTTAAAGGGCGATCGAGTTGTGCCAATTCATGATCGGGTGCACAGCATACCGCCAACTCATCATCGCGCCAGTGGATACACTGGAGCTGTGGTAAATGACATGAACCTTCGATCAGTGCCAAGTCCAATTGGAATTGATTCACGGCTTCAATCATTTGTCGGGTGTTGCCGACCTGAAGCTGTAAATGTGCTTGCGGTTGTTGTTTTAAGAAATCCGCCATCAAGTCCGGCATCAGATAGTCACTGATGGTCAGCGTGGCACCGATCCGCAAATCAACACTTTGTAGCTCACCTTTGGCGGCTTGCTCGAAAGCTTCGCTGCGACCCAAAATTTCCAAGGCTTGTGGGAGTAGGTAGCGACCGAGATCATTCAGTTGCAACCTTTTGCCCAAACGGTCAAAAAGTGGGGCGCCTAAACCATCTTCTAAATCTGCTAAGGCCATGCTAGCGGCACTTTGAGTAAGCCGTACAGCATCGCTAGCCTTGGTCACTGTTCCTTCCTGAGCAACTGCTACAAAAACAGCCAGTTGGCGTAAAGTCATGCGCATGAATTTTGCCTTAACATTTTAAATATTCATTCAATATACGCGCATGTTACCATGAGCACTGTCTTTGGTGTCACGTGCAAATCATGTCTCTTGAGAAGTTTAGTTTAGAAAAAGTGCTTTGGGTCCATCGTTGGACCGATAATCTATTTAGTTTCACCATGACTCGTCCAGCCCATTTCAAATTTACAGCGGGTCAGTTCGCACGAATTGGTCTGATGGTGGCGGATGAGTTGGTGGTGCGTGCCTATTCTGTGGTCTCATCGCCCTTTGATGAAACCTTAGAATTCTTTTCGATCGTGGTGCCCGATGGCGCATTCACCTCCAACTTGCAGCATTTACAGGTCGGTGATGAACTGTATCTGGAAAAAATCCCCTATGGTTTTCTGACCTTAGCGCGCTATCAACAACCTGCGCCGCAGGATTTGTGGTTGCTTGCCACGGGAACTGGACTCGCGCCATTTATTTCGATGTTACAAGACTTTGAAACTTGGCAGAACTATCAGCAGATTTATTTGGTTTACAGTGTGCGCAGTCATGCCGAACTGGCCTATGTGGATCGGATTGATGAGATCGTTGCGACCTTTGCAGAAGGGCACACAGGCTTTAAGTTTGTACCGATCATCACCCGTGATCCGAGTGCCGAACTGCATGATCGACTGCCGATTCTGATTGAAAATGGTCAGTTAGAACGGGTGGTGGGACAGGCGTTTAATCCTGAAACCTCACATATTATGCTCTGTGGTAACCCCGATATGGTTGAAGATACCAAAGAAGCACTCAAGGCACGCGGTCTGTCGATGAACCGCCGTGGTGAGGGCAACATCGCGGTAGAGAACTACTGGTAAGTCGTCAGTCGCAGCATCGCAACAGCCGCCGAGCGGCTGTCACGCCTTAGTGCACAAACATATCCATAAATTCACGCAGCTCAGCGATGCAGGACTCTACGTCGCTGCTGAGCCATGTCGGTTCAAATAAGCCTGCATAATGTTCGAGACGGTCAAAGGGCACGATTAAACGAATCGGGCAGTCCTCTTCGATTAAACGCCACGGAATAATCGGGATCTCATGATCAATCATGGCGGAAACTTGTCGAATATCAATGATGACGGCGTTGATACAGTCCGGAAAGGGCATGACTGAAAACTCATCACTGCGACGACGAAAATACTCGATATCGCCCCAAGTCAGTTGCTCAGTCGGTTTATGAAACTCAAGAATACCGATGAGATGATTATCACGCGTATGATGCAAAAAACATTCATGTGTTACATCAGTGTCCACATCAAGCGAGACACTATGCCGTTGATAAGCCATAGCCAACCAGATCAAAAAAGCGGGCAGATAGTATAGCCCAAATTCAGCACTGAAACGGCTTTGCAGATTTACGTTGCAATAAAATATTTTACACAACGCAACAGTGGCTGAAGGGTGCGATTGTTACCATGATTTACATCGATAGTTCAATCGAGAGGTGATGAAAATGCAGCATGATTTTACAAAGCCTTCTTATGTGACCAGTGCTGAAGACCTGCATAAAAAAAGACGCTTACCGGTATATATCTTATTTTTAGTGGGTTTATTCCTCTTTGCAATGCTCACTTATATGATCACGCGCTCATTCTGAGCTAGAGAATTAAGCACATCGCGTGAATTCTCTAATCCTTGTTAAAGCCACGGCAAAATTTAAAAAAAGACTCTAATGATCTGAATTGTTAGGGTCTTTATGCATAAACAGCAGTATTTTGTTGTATTTATGCTGCATTTGATTGAATAAAAAAGCATCTATTACTAAGGTTGATCAGGTGTTGTAACAGTTTCTTTATCTTGCATGTATTTTAAAAATTAATGTACTTGGGCTATCAGAACAAGAGGTATAAAAATGAATGACTATCTGAGTCGAGATCTGACGGGTAAGTTTGATCTCATGTATTATTGGGATCAATTTCAACCGATTATTGCAGCAGTTGCCATATTACTATTGGGGTGGTTATTGGCACTGATCATTGCTGCAGGCGTGAAAAAGCTGCTCAGCAAACTCAATACCAACCATAAATTATCCAATGCTGCTGGGCATACCGTCGCAGCAGAACCGTCCCCGAATTATGAGTCGATACTGGCCAAGTTTGTATTTTGGTTTATCTTGATCATTGCGATTATTGGGGCGCTGAATGTGCTCAACATCAGCAGTGTTAGTGGCCCGCTCAGTGCCATGATCACGCAATTCCTCATGTTCATCCCGAATATTATTGCTGCCTTGATTATCGGCTTTGTCGGATGGATCTTGGCGCGTTTCATCCGCGCCGGTTTAACCCAAGTCTTGGCCAAAACTCAGTTGGATGAAAAACTCAGTACTGAAGCTGGGGTCAATTCGATCAGTAAAAATATCGCTGATATCGTGTACTGGTTGATTCTATTACTGTTCTTGCCAATTATCCTGTCGATCTTGGGCTTAACCGGTTTGTTATTGCCGGTACAGAACATGCTGAATGAGTCGATTGCATTCATTCCAAACCTCTTTATGGCGGGTGTGATCCTATTTGTGGGTTATATCTTGGCCAAAATTGTACGTGGCATCGTTGAAGGTTTAAGCAACAGTTTGAACCTACAACAACAGGTTGAAAAAGTAGGCTTATTTAAGAGTTCAAGCCTGTCTTCATTCTTGGGTTCATTTGTCTTTGCCGTGATCATCATCACTGCCTTGATCGTGGCCTTTGAAGCACTGGGTATTCGTGCCATTTCTGATCCTGCCACAGCGATGCTGTATGAGATCATGAATGCGATACCACACATTATTGCTGCAGCCTTGATCTTGATCGTGGCCTATGTGGTGTCTCGTTTTGTGGCGCGTATCGTGTCTGAATTGGTTGCCGGTACAGGCGTCGATGAGATTCCAGTCAAATTGGATATGCAACGTTATTTGGGTCAAACCAAAGTATCCAATGTCATCGGTTATTTGATCGTCTTCTTTACCATGTTGTTTGCGGTATCCGAAGCCGCCAATCGTCTAGGCTTGCAACAGGTCAGTGACTTGATCGCGATGTTTATCCAGTTCGGTTCAAGCATCTTGCTCGGCGCGGTGATCTTGGTGATCGGTTTCTGGCTGGCCAATGTGGTGGCGAATGTTATTCATCGTGGTGAGTATCGCAGCTCGCGTTGGTTAGCAACCTTGGTCCGTGTCTTGATCATGGGACTGGTTGTTGCGATGGGTCTAAAAGCCATGGGCATTGCAGATTCGATCGTGAACTTGGCCTTTGGTTTAACCTTGGGTGCGGTGGCTGTGGCATTTGCCTTGGCCTTTGGTTTGGGCGGTCGTCAGCCAGCAGAGCGTGTGTTGAATGATTTGATCGACTGTGCCAAAAAAGAATGTGATGCACCGGATGCTCAAGCGGCGACAACAGCAGCACAGCCAAGCGCTGCGCCAGTGGTAACACCAAGCGCTGTAACGCCTGCGGCAACCCCGATTACTCCGCTGAACCCGAACGTGGGTGGTCAGGATGCAGAGCAACCGAGTTCGGACAAAAATGACCTAAATTAAGCTTTAAATATTCCACAAGATCGATCACGCTTGTGCGTGGTCGATTTTTTTTCACAATTGGTTTTTAGACGCAGTTTTTACAAGCACAAGGAGCAACCTATGCCAAAGGGAAAACCCAATAAGCTCATCGCACCGATTGTTATCGCAGGGATCACGGTTGGATTCTTGGTCAGTGCTTATAAATTTATTATTCATGACCATAAAAGCAAAAAAAGTCATCCGGCGCCACAGCCCGAAACTTCAGATCCAGAAAATACTGAATCTTTAGTCTCAAAGCCAAACACGTCGGATGCATCGATTGATTAACGCGATCTATCTACAGACTTGCGTTGATGCATTAGACATATTGTGCTGCGGCATAAGCAGATGACCATGCCCATTGGAAGTTATAGCCACCCAAGTGACCGGTGACATCTAGAACTTCACCGATGAAGAACAGGCCTTTTTGTTTTTGGCTCTGCATGGTTTTGGATGAAACTTCAGTGGTATCGACACCGCCGAGGGTCACTTCTGCAGTGCGATAACCTTCGGTGCCCGACGGTTTTACTTCAAAGTGATGTAATTGTTGAGCAATGTGTTTGAGTTGTTCATCGCTGAGCTGGCCTATGGCGGTATCTGCAAATGTCGGCCAGATTAACTGTTGTAATTCAAGCACCACACTTTTCGGCATCATTTCATTGAATAATGTGCGCAGCAGGACTTTCGGCTGTTGGCTTTTTTTCTGTTTTAAGAATCCTTCCAACTCAACCTGCGGCACAAAGTTAATCGCAAAGGCCTGACCGGGCTGCCAATAGTTCGATAGCTGTAGCGCACTCGGTCCACTCAAACCGCGATGGGTAAATAACAAGGCTTCATTGAAGGCATTGAGTTGATTGCTCAAGATCACGTCCAGCGCATTGCCACTTAGGCGGGTGGTTACGGCTTTGAATTGATCCGAAAAGGTAAATGGCACCAGACCGGCACGGATCGGGTAGACGTGATGACCAAATTGTTTCGCCAGTTGATAACCAAAGCCTGAGCCACCGAGGGTTGGGATCGACAAACCACCACTGGCCACCACCACCGAGCTGGCACTAAAGCGACCTTGGGCAGAGTGGACTTGGAAACTTTGATCTGGATTGAGTTGTACCGCAGTCACTTCGGCATCGGTTTCAATGCGTACACCTTGGGTTTTCTCACATTGATCGAGCAACATCGCCAAGATATGTTTAGCGCCTTTGAGGGTAAACAAGCGTCCATGTTGGCGTTCTTCATATTCGATGCCATAGTCACAGACCATGCCGATAAAGTCCCAATTGCTATAACGGCTGAGGGCGGAAATCACAAAATGTGGATTGTGCGAGATAAAGTGCTGTGGCTCGACTTCCATATTGGTGAAGTTACATTTACCACCACCGGACATCAGAATTTTTTTACCAATTTTATTGGCTTTTTCCAAGACTAAGACGCGACGTCCACGCTTTGCGGCCAATGCTGCCAACATCAGTCCGGAAGCGCCTGCACCGAGGACGATGACATCATAGTGTGAGTGGGACATGTAAATCTCGTCGAGTTGAAAAGGGGCGCATTATAGCAAGGTTTTTCTTGGTTATCGCCGCACTTTATCACTGAATAGGAGAAGATCATTTTGCGCTCAGCTGTGATAATCACGTGGGTTTTTATAATTAACTTACATTACGTTTAGCTGGTAGTATCTAGAATTGATTATTGATACTACAAAATTAAACATTATTTAAAG
>JASLJB010000132.1 GCA_030152605.1 Acinetobacter sp.
GCCAAAGACTGATCCAGCGCCTGCAAACTTAAGCCAGTCCGTTCAGCATAAAGATTGGCTGCAACGCCTTGATTGAGGCGTAGCGCATTCATCATAAATTCAAACGGCATTTCTGCTGCCGTGATGGCCTTGAACTGTAAGTTGTCCGCCGGAACTTTGGCCAAATAATCTTTTGGCAATCGGGTTTTTTGGAAACGATAAACGCCCTCTGGTAACGTGACCTTGCCATGTGCTCCGGCGCCAATCGCCAAATAATCACCAAATTGCCAGTAGTTGAGGTTGTGTGCAGAGGGACGTTCTTTACGCCATGCCGACACTTCATAGTTGATAAAGCCCTGCGCCCGTAAATAAGCCTCGCCTTGGACTTGGATCTGTTCTAACACATCCTCATGTGGCAATACCGGTTGAGTCCGAAAGAACACCGTGTTGGGTTCAATCGTGAGTTGATACCAAGAGATATGCGTCGCCCCCTGTTCAACCGCCAGCTTGAGATCCAATAACGCTTGCTCCAGCGTTTGCTGTGCCAGCCCATGCATCAAGTCCACATTGATCCGTTCAAAGCCCGCCTGTCGGGCCAGTTTAATTGCGGACAAGGCATCTGTCTGACTATGAATCCGCCCCAAACGGGTCAAATGCTCGGCATCAAAACTCTGCACCCCGATCGACAATCGATTGATCCCTGCCGCCAAATAAGCTGAAAAAGGTTCATGCTCCAAGGTGCCGGGATTGGCTTCGAGGGTAATTTCGCAGTCCTCTTCAAATGCGATCAATTGCTTCAGTTCAGCAAATAACCACGCATAGCCCTGAGCCGAAATCAACGACGGGGTTCCGCCACCGATAAAGACACTGTGAATCTTGCGGCCCTGCACAAAGTCCAGTTGCGTACCCAAGTCTGCGACCAAGGCCTGCAAATATTGCTGCTCCAAGGCTAAGCTCAACTCCCCATCTGGCACGGCGTGGGAGTTAAAATCACAATAAGGACACTTACGCACACACCAAGGCATGTGGATATAGAGGGACATCGGCACAAGGGCAGGATTTAAAGCGGTCAAGACGCAAGCTCAGAGCAAATAAAAGTAGATTTTAACATGCTTGCGCTGTACTGAAGGGATTTGATCCATGAATTGTGGCGCATGCTCAAGTATAGAAAAGCTGCAACTGCCCCTCGCAATATCACGCATTTGTTTTAGACTACAGCTTGCCCAACTCAAGGATTGGACATTACTCATGCTAAAAATATCCTCACAACTAATCCTGCTGATGCCATTGGCGATGGGAATCGGGATTGCGATGGCCACGCAAACCGCATTAAACGCCCAACTGCGCACCTATCTATATTCGCCCTTACAAGCGGCGCTGCTGTCTTTTCTGGTCGGTAGTGTGGTCTTGGCTGTGTTGGTGTTTTTCCAATCCACCGCCAAGCCCAGTTGGGCGACCTTGCAACAAATTCCGTGGTATCTTTGGCTCGGCGGTTGTCTTGGGGTTTACGCGATTAGCGTCAGTATATTGATCGCACCGCGACTGGGCTTTCTGACTTTAACGGGCTTGATGATCTTTGGCCAAATTCTGATGTCGATGCTCTTGGATCACTTTGCATGGTTTGGCGTGAAAAGAACGCCGATCTCATGGTCGAGAGTCATCGGCGCCTTGGTGATTTTTTTTGGGGTATTACTGACCCTGCATCGTTAAGATTGAACCTTTACTTGCTTCTGGCTTGCTTTGTTTTTTATTAATCAATTCGTCACATTGATAACGACACCTATCACTACATCCATCATGAGGATTTTTCTTGTCCACAGTTACGCATCGTCGCTTTCAATTTAAACAGCTGATCTACCTCATGCTGCCGATCTTGGTCACTCAATTTGCTCAAGCTGGCTTTGGCTTGATCGATACCATCATGGCCGGACATCTCTCCCCCAATGATTTGGCTGCGATTGCAGTCGCGGTCGGGATTTGGTTGCCGGTGATGTTGTTGGCCAGTGGCATCATGATCGCGACCACACCCTTGGTGGCGGAGGCCAATGGTGCACAACAGTATGACAAGATCGGCGGCATCGTACGCCAATCCTTGTGGGTGGCCCTAGTGATCGGCGTGATCGCCGGCTTGATCTTACAACTGATGCCTTTGTTATTACCGTTATTTAAAGTCCCTGAGAGTCTGATTCCCAAAGCCAGTTTATTTTTACATGCGATTGGCTTTGGCATGCCGGCCGTGACCATGTATTCGGCACTGCGTGGCTACTCTGAAGCGCTTGGTCACCCTCGACCAGTGACGGCGATTAGTTTGATGGCTTTGGTGGTTTTGGTGCCACTCAACTATTTATTTATGTATGGCTGGGGACCGATTCCGGCACTCGGCAGTGCCGGTTGTGGCTTTGCCACCGCGATCTTGCAATGGCTGATGTTCTTTGCTTTGGCACGCTATGTGTCCAAAGCCAAACGCTATCAACGCAGTCCGGTATTTAATCTCTGGGAGCGCATGGACCCGTATTGGATCAAACGTATCTTGGTGTTGGGCTTTCCGATTGGTTTGGCGATCTTCTTTGAAGTCAGTATCTTTAGTACTGCAGCGATCGTGCTCAGTCCTTTGGGCGAAACCACACTGGCGGCGCATCAAATCGCCATGTCAGTGACCTCACAACTGTTTATGATCCCGATGTCTTTGGCGATCGCCCTGACGATTCGCGTCGGGCTGTATTATGGTGAAAAAAACTATGCTGCCATGCAAGTGGTACAACGTGTCGGTCTGATGATGGGCACCGCATTTGCGCTATTTACCATGTCGCTGATTTGGTTGTTTAGACCACAGATTATTGGTTTTTATAGCTCCGATGTTGCGGTCAGCCAAGTGGCGATGTATCTGTTGTTATTTGCCATGGCCTATCAAGTCATGGATGCTTGGCAAGTCAGTGCTGCCGGCTGTTTGCGCGGTATGCAAGATACCCAAGTGCCGATGTGGATCACCATGATCGCCTATTGGGTGATTGCATTTCCGGTCGGGGTGTATTTGGCGCGTTATACCGTGATGGGCGCTTCTGGGGTTTGGGTCGGCTTGATCGTGGGACTCAGCGTGGCTTGCGTGATGTTATTGTCACGCTTATATCTCAACAACAAACGGCTGATGCAGTTGTCATCAAACTAAAGTGAGATCGGGCGACATGAACCCTTTCAAGAGGTTACAACTCCTTAACAATTAGAACTAGGCAGTTCGCCATTTGTCACCTATGATCGATTTGGAAACTTTCAATAAGTTTAAGGATATGACGAATGGCAAAAAACACCAGCACCCCCAGTCGACGCTTTTTAAAACTCGCCAGCATGACGGCGAGTATTGCGACGAAAACGGTGTCCAATTCTATTCGTAATCTAACTGCCGACGAAGAACAAAAAAATGAATCGCGCAGTAAATTATTCCAAGACATCGGCATACAAATCGCGGACACCTTGGGCGAAATGAAAGGCGCAGTGATGAAAGTCGGTCAGATCGCCTCACAATACAAAGATATTTTTCCGCCCGAAGTCGCCAGAGCCATCGCCAAATTACAACGCCAAGCACCTTCACTGCCTTTTGCAGAAATCAAACAACAGGTCGAAAAAGAACTCGGCAAACCGCTGGATCAGATCTTTAAAAGCTTTGATGAACAGCCCTTTGCTGCCGCCTCGATCGGTCAGGTGCATCGTGCCACCCTACCCGATGGCTTAGAGGTGGTGGTTAAAGTTCAATATCCTGGCGTGGATGAAGCCTGTGAAAGTGACTTAAAACAAGTGCGACTGGCACTGCGCTTAATGGGCGTACTCAAGGTCGACAAGAAACTGCAAGATCGCCTGTTCCAAGAGATTCAAGACAGCTTACATGAAGAGCTGAACTATGAAATCGAAGCGCAAAACCTGGCTGTATTCCGTACCTTTCATCAGGCTTTGGATGACAAGATTATTATCCCCAGCGTCTTCAACGATTACTCAAGTCGTCGCATCTTGACCCTGAGTATGGAACAGGGCGATAGCATCGAAACCGCCAGTAGCTGGGATTTGAGTGTGCGCAATGAAATTGGGCAACGCCTGATCCAAGCGCTGGGTCAGCAGATCTTTTTCTTAAAACGTTTTCACTGTGATCCACATCCCGGCAACTTTGCCTTTCGCAAGGATGGCAGTGTGGTGATGTATGATTTTGGTGGGGTGAAAAGCTTATCTACGGAGGTGATCAGCCACTTTAAGGCCTTGATCAATGCAGGGCGCAATGCCGATGTTGGCACCATTGAAACCCATTTACTGGCGCTGAATGCCTTGGCAGAAAAAGATAAGTTTCCAACTGAACTTTATCAAGCATGGTTAGAAGTCTTGCTGCGTCCACTGGTCACCGAATATGACTTTGCGGAAAACTCAGCCCATCATGATGGCATGCGTTTGGTGAAAAAATCGTTGAAATACTGGGATGTGTTTAAACCCTCACCGGACACACTGATGGTGAATCGAACCATCTCGGGGCATTACTGGAATTTGATTCAGCTCAAAGTGCATGACAATTTAAATGATTTGTTTGAAACACTGGTTCCACCGACAAAGGAACCAGCTTAGGCCACGACTGCAAGCCCTGCTCAGCACTTGACCTTCAATCAAAATGCGACAGGGCTATTTCCACGGCAATGCAAAAGCGCGATAGGGCTTATCTCAGCTGCAACAGGTACTGTAACAAATAAAAAGCCAGTCCAAGACAGACCACCCCCACCACCAGACTACTCACTGCATAGCTCAATGCAATCATGACTTGGCCTTGCTTGAGCAA
>JASLJB010000143.1 GCA_030152605.1 Acinetobacter sp.
CAAAGTCCGTGACATCGATGCTGAAAACTTAAATAGAATCACAAAATTGAGGGATCATCATGACCTATAAAGTTCATGTAATTGATGTAAAAAATGCCTTGCAAAATTACATCTGGTTGATCGAGCATACGCCGAGCCAAAGCGTGATCGCGATTGACCCAACCCAAGCCGACTTGGTTGAAGATTTCTGTCAAAGCCATCAACTTGAACTCAGTCAAATTTGGCTGACCCATTGGCATAAAGATCATATCGGCGGCGTGCCGGATCTGATCGCAACACGTCAAATCCCGGTTTACGGCCCACGCGATGAATTGTCTAAAATTCCTTTTTTAAGCCATCCGCTCGATCACGAAGATCAGTTTCAATTTGAAGGTTTAAAGGTCGATATTATCGCGGTGCCGGGGCATACACTTGGGCATATCGTTTATTTGGTCGATGCACTAGAGAGTGTCTTCTGCGGTGATACCCTGTTTGCAATGGGCTGTGGGCGGATCTTTGAAGGCACGGCTGAGCAAATGTATCATTCCCTCAATCGCCTCGCCGCATTGCCGATTCACACCAAAGTGTATTGCACGCATGAATACACCTTATCTAACGCCAAATTTGCATTACAGATCGAACCCGACAATCACGCACTGCAAGCCCGTGCGAGTGAAGTTGAAACTCAACGTGAACACGGCGAAATCACCTTGCCGAGCACGATCGAACTCGAGCTGGCCACCAATCCATTCTTAAGGGTTGAAAGTGTCGAAGAATTTGCACGCATTCGACTGCTTAAAGATCAGTTTTAATTCCTTTATGCTTGAACAGCGCCGAATACCATCACACCACACTGCCTCAGTCCTAGGCAGTGTGGATTGAAAATTACACTTTTCTTTTATTTAATTTGAATGCTTTTTGGATGAAAGTTCAGCAATCCCGATCCTCAAGATTAAAATTGAAGCAAAGCAATAGAAATTAAATCCTATTTCAAGCATGAGAATTACTACAAAATATTTCAACTTTACTGCTCAGTATCTTACTCTGTGCTGATTCTAAAATGACTTTATATAAACAATTAAAAGTAATAAGCATTTGATTTATAGTTATTAATTTCAATCAATTCCATATACTTTGCCACTCAACTTGAGTTTAGTGAGATGATTTAAAATTCAATGCAAGGCAAATAATAAAAATATATTGCTTAAAGCTACAGAGTCACCCTTTAAAAACAAGGGCTTCATCCCTATTATTTTTAAAGGCAAGCGCGAAGGAGATGTAACGTGAAAAAGGTTGTAAAAGCAAAAAACTTAATCGCATTTAGAATTTGGCTAGAAAAGCTCGGCTACTCTGTAAAAACACTCACAGATAATCGGGGTTTTACCTTTAGTTTTAAAAAACAATACGGCTTGGTCACTTGTGATCTGGCGGGCAACTCACTGGCGATGCAGCTCGGTGAGGAATTTGAGGATCATCTCAAGGCCTAAGCGAACAGCAGCTTGACCCTATTTTGATGCTTGATTGTGGTATTTTTTATTTTTTTATATTCAATGTTTTAGACTTTATTTGAATGGATCAATTTTTTAGATTGATTGATTAACTGGTGATTTAATACATTGTATTTGCATGGACGATTGTCCTTGGAATTAATTCTTTTTAATTCTATTTTTATTTTTAGATTTATTTTGGCCGTTATTTACTTTTAGCATTCGTCCATGAAATGGATCGCGAACTTCGCGACCTTTCATGGATGCGCGAAGTCAATCACTCTCCCCCCAAAAAACTGAATGCAAAAAAAAAAGACAAGATTGATAATCTTGTCTTTTTTTTGACTGTGGGATTTAAAGGGTAAGTTTAAAGCCTCAGTCAGAATATGGTGGGGGCGAAGAGACTCGAACTCTTACACCTTGCGGCGCTGGAACCTAAATCCAGTGCGTCTACCAATTTCGCCACGCCCCCGATTAAAAAACCCGCTCAGCGGGCTCTTTAGAATTTGGCAGAGGATCAAGGACTCGAACCTTGACGAACGGTTTTGGAGACCGTCATGCTACCATTACACCAATCCTCTATATCGACAGTCTTCTCAGCTTTAATGCCACTGCGAAGAAAGTTGGTGGGGGCGAAGAGACTCGAACTCTTACACCTTGCGGCGCTGGAACCTAAATCCAGTGCGTCTACCAATTTCGCCACGCCCCCCGATGGCTGTGTATATTATAGAGATCAGTATGACCTGACAAGCCCTTTTTGTGAAAAAGCGTTTTGTTTGCTTAAATATAAAACAAACATCGCATAATCGTATTTTTAGGCAGCAAAAACTAGAGAAAAGCAGTTAATGCTTGTTTTATTTCACGAATATGCGCATAACGCGCTGAGCAATGTTTGGCCAACATAGCCAACAACACTGGCTCCAAGTCCGCATACTCGCCTGGCAACTGCAGTTGAAAGTCTTGGCAATGCCATTTTGCCCATGCCAGATAATCGCTTTGCTGTATGCGTTGTTGTCCGATCCATGCAGACCAGATCACCCCTAGCGCATAAATCTCAGTTTGAATCGACTTGGCCTGTCCATGAAATAACTCCGGCGCCATATAGCGCGGTGTGGCAGTCACGGCACTGGCTTTGGCCTGATCAATGCGCAGCGCTTGCTCAAAATCAATCAAAGAACAGCGACGATGCTGCTGTCGAAAGTGCTCAGGCTTAAGATCCGCATGTAAATAACCCAATACATGCAACTGTTCCAAACATGCCAAACTTTGAAATAACACCTGCAACACATGATCGAGATGCATCGGTGGCGCAGCAAACAAGGCTGTACTGTCCATGATCCGCAAGCCCTGCGGGTAAAACCCTGAGTCTTGATCGATTCCCAAGTGCTGTGCGAGATCCACGATCTCAAAGTCGAGTAAGATTGAACTGCCTCGCGCTTGACTCAGCCGATCAATATCGCGATAGCACTGTAACTCATGCAAAAAGCTCTGCTCACACTCAGCATGTATCCCCTGCTGTTGTAGTTTGATCCAGTGCTGCTGTTGTGTCACAGGATCATGCCTACGAAACAGATAGCGCCCCATGTGTTGCCGCTGTATGGCATTGACCGGGGCGCTCAACTGCGAAATCATCTCCGGCTCAAGCATGTTGTAACTCAATCTTGAGTTCATACATAAATTCAATCATTCGCGCACTCAGCAACAGGCAACTTTAGACATGCGCAACGCTGCTGGAGGGTTCAGCAGCTTGCTGTGCAGTGGTCAAGAACTCCAAGCAATGCTGAATGGTTTTGCCGATGCGCGCATGGCTCTCGATGGAAGAAATCTTCGGCCATGTGGCACGCTCACCTTCACGTTGCAAGAGATTGAACAAAAACGGACGTGGATTCTGCAACATATACATATAGTGTTTCAGGCTATAACGCCCCACGATATTGACGTCACCATAGTAACGTTGATCAATCACCCCATAGCCATGATCAAGTAGTCGTCGCACCGATGGCACCCGCCCCATATGGCTACGGGTAAAGTCCATAGCACTCATAGCCGCGATCTTGCCTTGTTTGCGGATGATGCGCTCAGGCCAACTGAGCAAGTCTTTACGGAAGCGTTGTTCATCGGTCTGCATAAAGGGCACCACATGCGGATTGACCTGACTGGCAATGGTGTAATTAAGGTTATACAAACGCGCCATACGTTCCTGTGGAAAGTCACTGCGCACACTACCATCCACCCAACGGGTATTGGCCAGATAAGGCGTGTGCACCCCATCATAG
>JASLJB010000186.1 GCA_030152605.1 Acinetobacter sp.
TTTGCGCTGGGGTTATAGGGACGTAGCCCTCAGCGCAAAGAGGGTTTTGGTTACTTTTTAAAAAGTAACGAGAACAAACTCCTCACTGTGGATATTCAATGGCAAGGCTTGCCGAGTAAATATTGAATATTGAATATTTGAAAATTAAAAAGCACGATCGACTCGGCAAGTCTTCCCGTCAAAATTGTGAGTTGAGCGAGTCCCTGATGATATCGCTGTATAACTCATGTAAAGTGCATGTGAGTCAGTAATATAAAACGAGGATTGCTAAAGGTGATCAACAATAAAAAATTTATGAATGCAAAGAACACGTCTAATGGAGAGGTCTCTGCTGAAACGATTTTTCACTATAAACAAAATGCAAATCTGATAGAGGCAACATACTCAGGAGGTGCGGTTAAACAGGGTCATATTATTGGGGTTATGACAGGTGATCATACATTTAGAATGTATTATCAGCATATAAATTTAGATGATGAGTTACGCGTGGGCGAGTGCCAGACGACGATTGCAATTTCTCCTTTGGGTAAAATTGAACTCATTGAAAAATGGCGATGGTTAAATGGAGATTGTTCAGAAGGACAGTCAGTACTGATCGAATATGAAGAATCATCAAAATAACAGCTCAGTCGGGAGATATTGGCGATGATCAAAAACATCAGTATTCAAGGTTTTCGTTCAATTCGTCAGATGACATTACCGTTGTCTCAACTCAATATTATTAGTGGCCCCAATGGTTGCGGTAAATCTAATCTCTATAAAGCGGTACGTTTGCTTCATGAAGCTGCCAACGGCCGTTTATCAACCGCGATAGCAGATGAAGGGGGGATTCAAAAAGTGATGTGGGCAGGGCGACCACACCGTGGTCATCGACGCCAAGATCCGAAACGAATGCAATTATCTGTTGAAATGCAAGATTATGATTATCAACTTGATATAGGATTTCCAGAGCCGCTGATTAGTCTGTTTAATCTCGACCCCTTGGTCAAGTGCGAGACCCTCTGGCAAGGTGGTTATCAACGCCGTCGCTCTAGTGCATTGATGGAACGTATAAATCAAGCTGCATTTTTAAAAAACATTCAGGAAGAACGCGTGACTTATCCATGTGTATTAAGCGCTGAAGAGTCGATTTTTGGACAGTTATCAGATCCACATCTGTACCCTGAAGTTTCACAAGTGCGTGAAAGCTTACGAGCATGGCGTTTTTATCATGAATTTGCTGTAGGTTCTCATTCGGCGCTTCGCATGCCACAAGTGGGTATACGCTCACCAGTATTGGCACATGATGGTGCCAATTTAGCTGCTGCTTTTGAAACTTTACGTGAACGGGGACAGACTGAAGTATTGCAGTCGGTACTGGAAAAAGCCTTTCCAAACTGTCAATTCTATGTAGATGCGATGGCAGGACGTTTTCAGATGATGATGAAGCGCGATGGTATTCTCAGACCCTTAGATAGTGCAGAGTTTTCAGATGGGACTTTACGTTTTCTGTGTTTGTCTGTGGCTTTACTTAGTCCACGGCCACCACAGTTTATGGCGATTAACGAACCGGAAAATAGCTTGCATCCTGATCTATTACCAGCCTTGGCGATGCTGATTGCAGAAGCGAGTCAATATAGCCAACTCTGGATCACCAGCCATTCTGAAGTCTTGGCCAGTATGATCAAAGATTACGCTGAGGTACAGCATCTTCAACTCGATCAATGCGAAGGTGAAACGGTGTTAATTTAGAGTGTCCTCAGGCAGCTGTGGAAAAACCTACTACTTCGTCCACTTTAAGTTCACCACGTCATGATTCAACATTTGAAAATTAAAAAGCACCACCGACTCGGCAAGCCTTACCGCCCAAAACAGAAGTGAGCGAATTCTTTCTCTTACTTTTTTATAAAAGTAAGCAAAAACTTTTCCAAGCCCAGAACTCGCGCACTTGCGTCGCGTCCCATATTCCACGCAGAAACAGAACTTATTTAATATAGGTTTGGCTCAAACAACTGTGCTCTCACGAAATAAATACTGGGATAAGTCGTATATTAAAAAGAAGCTAAAAGCCCACGACAATAAAAATAGCCAACTCACAAATAGCCTAAGCTATTAGATATAACCTCACGATGATTTCAATGGCGACATTCAGCCCAATGTCTCCTTTTTACAATCCTTCCTTATCGATCGTTGTCATAGTCTATGCAGGCTAAACCTATAAAACACTGAGCTGATCGGAAGGGGGGATGCATGCAGCCACATCAAAGAGTATTGGTTGTGGTGGGAGGTGCCAGCGGCATTGGTTATGCCAGTGCGCAACTGTTCCATCAGCGCGGTGATCGAGTGGTGATCTTAGGGCGACGTGCCACACAACTTAAGTTGATGGCGAGCAAGCATGGCTTTGATTTCTTCGCTATGGATGCGGCTGATCCGGCACAGTGTGGTCACGCAGTCGCAGTGATTTTGCATAAATATCATCGTATCGATCACCTGATCTGCTCTGCGGGGCAAATGAGTAACGCCAAGGCGGATCAAATCTCTGCGCTTGAATGGCAAGTGATGTTGAATAATAACTTAAATTCAGCAGCCTTTATCGCCAAAGCCGCACTGCCTGCCTTGATCGAAAGCCACGGAAGCCTGGTGTTTATCGCGTCCTTGGCCTCTCTATTTGCTGGAAAATCGGTCTGTGCTTATACCACCACCAAGCATGCCATCATCGGGCTAATGCGTTCGATTGCACGTGATTATGGTGAGTATATGGTGCGCGCCAATGCGATATGCCCCGGTTGGGTGATGACGCCGATGGCGGATGAAGAAATGCAGCCGCTTATGCTGCGCCGACAACTTAGCTTACAGCAGGCCTATGCCTATGTGACCCAACATGTGCCTTTACGTCGAGCTGCCACAGCAGATGAAATCGCACATATCTGCTGGTTTCTGTGTTCCGAGGCAGCATCGATTATCACTGGGGCGGTAATTTGCGCGGATGGTGGCGCGAGTATTGTGGATGTCCCAACCTTGGCTTTTGATGAATGAGAGGGAAATATGGCGACTTTATTGGATATTCAAAAAACTTTTCATCCTCAGGCATTTTCAAGCACTAAGGTTTTAATTACTGGCGCCTATCAAGGTATTGGGCTGGCGATCGCCCAGTCTTTTTCTGCACTCGGTGCTGAATTGTTATTGCTGGATCTCAATCCGAATATCGAAGCTGTGGTGGCGGACTTTAATCAAAACCAAGTCAAGGCCACAGCTTATGTGATCGATCTTGAGGATCAAGCGCATCTACGCCAAATCTTGCATGGTCTGCTGTTACAGCATCACGTGATTGATATCGTGATTCACAATGCCGGCTATTTTCCTCATGTCGAATTCTATGCGCTCAACCAGACGGTGTTTGAAAAAACCATGGCGGTGAATGTGCTGTCGCTCATTACGCTGAGCCAAATGCTCAGTCCTGCCATGCAAGAAAAAGGCTGGGGGCGGATTTTAGTGACCTCTTCGGTGACCGGGCCACGCGTGGCTTTAAAAGGATTTAGTCATTATGCCGCCTCCAAAGCGGCGGTAAATGGTCTGGTGCGTAGCGCAGCACTGGAGTTGGCTGGCACGGGCATTACGGTCAATGCGGTGGAGCCGGGAATGATCGATACGCCTGCTACGGTGAATTTACCTGAAATACTGTATCAGGAGATTTTGCAACGCCTACCATTGGGTGTATTTGGACAACCCTTCGATATTGCCGCCAGCATGTTGTATTTGGCCTCGAGCGCTGCAGATTATATTACCGGGCAAACACTGGTGGTGGATGGTGGTGCGTTATTGCCAGAATAATCATCAGGCATGTTGTAGGCTGCAAAGCTTGCGATGAATCGGGTTGCCATAATCAGGGAGTATCAGGATGATGCAGCATGAGTTTGTGACGGTGCAACAACTGTCGCAGGGCTTTAGTGAATATGCACTCACGCCGAGCGATGCGTGGGTGGGGCGTCCCTTGAGTTTATATACAGCGCAGGGCTTAAACTTACATATTCACTGTTTAAATATGCGGACTGCATGGATTGAGATCGATGATCTGGATGGGCAACATTATCAATTTTCCACAGATTATAATATTTTAAAAATTCAAGCTGAGATTTTCTTTTTAGATTTTATCTTAATGGAGCGTAAGACCCCCACCGAGATTAGGTGGGGGATATAAGCGACTGGCGTAAGCCATGCGACATATTTTGTCGTAAAGGTGTACCTATCTCCCACTTAAATAAGTCGTAAATGTTAAACTAAGC
>JASLJB010000195.1 GCA_030152605.1 Acinetobacter sp.
ATCATGTGTGATGCGCAGGCCGACCCCTGAAATATTGGTTTTATAAATATGTGGTTGGCCGGGACTCGGCTGACCACTCATGATCTTGCCGGAAATCTTCGCCCCATCCAAACAACTTAAGCTGTCCAATTGGCCCGGAACCGGAAAGCTTTTGCTGAGAATCACTGAACCCACGGCGGCGTTGGGGTCGATATGGATCATCCCCAGATCCAAATTCAGATGTTGTTCAACCCGCTTTTGATCATGCACATTGCACTGTGCCCAAAGATCGCTACTGCTGACACTCAGACCAAGCGCAATGCTCAGCGCTGCGAAATGCACAAGTTTCATAAGCACTGTCCCTCAAGCACATGATAGCCCTGCTGATTTTTTTTCTGAGCAGGATCGATGTGGTAGTTTAATTGGCATTGTTGTGGATTGGCGGCATCGCCCCATTTCACTATCAGTGTGTCGCGAAGTGATTCGGTGCGGATTAAGATCTGACTGCCCTGCGTGACCACGCCGAGATGTTCGCCTTGGGCATTTTCCACGTTGGCAGCAAATGGCAGTGCTGCACCTGAGGGTTGCTTGGCTTTGATCAAGACTTGAAAGCCCTTCTTGGTCTTAAACTCGACTTTGCTGATGGCGCCAGCATAAGGTGCTAAAACCTGTAGATTGGAGAGCATCTCGACTTGATCAGTGACATTTTTAGGGTCCAGCGAGATTTCATTCAGGCGATACGCCGTTACATACGGAATCACCGCATAGCCCCAACGGTCAATTTTTAAACCTGAGGTATTTTTCACATAGGCGCCAGTGGCGTCTTCGGCCTGCACCAATACCATGGTATCGGCTTGTTCAGGGCTAAAACTCAGGCCCTGACGATGTGCCACCACAGTACCGGTCAAATTGACCCCATATTGCTGATAGTCATGTCCAACACTGGCACTCAGTCCAGTACGCATATACGGCGTGCGATATTGCAGCCCCGTATTCAACGAATCATGTGCATAACCAATATCACTGACTGCCGCATGAAAACTCATTTCGCGGTGATCACCACGGCTGCCCGAAATACTGCTACTGTTACCATCATCAGAAATACGCTGAGTCAGCGTGGTGTTGTTTTTTCTGAACTGTAAAGGCAAGGTCAACATCAGCGTATAATGATCATCACGTTGCCCCCAATCATCTTTTAGGCGCTGTGCCGAGAGGCTATAACTGAGCTGCTTATAACTATTTTGATAGCCCAATTGATAATCTGTTTGTGTACTCGAATCTTGCCAGCTTTGCTTCCATACCCCAGTAAAATACAGACTGCCCCAGCCGGGTTTTAAGTTCTGATTCAGGTTCCATTGGATTTGGGATTTTTGTTTATCCTGCTGCTGTCCACTCAATCCGCGACGCTGCAAATCATGCTGAGCATTCGCAGTTTGAAAGTCAGCATAACCCGAAGTGGAATACTGCGACGCCGCCAAATTAAATTGAGTTTGGCTTGGCAGATAGGCGGTGTGATAACTGAGGCGATAACGCTGACCACGATTATTTTTATCCAGTTGCAGTGGATTGTTTGGATCATTGATCTGATTTTCGGTTTGCGCATGCGTCACATCAAAAGCAACTGCGCCGATGCGGGTCGACCATGCCGTACCGAACTGATAGGCCTGATAATCCTCACCCAATATCGAACCTGCATAGCCCGTCAGCAGGTTATTTAGACCACGTTGATAGCTGGCTTGAATAAAACTTGGTCGCTCACTTAAACTATCATTCCGCACCTGCCCCGCAGTCACCGAATAGCGCTGTTTGCCCGGTCGTAGCAATAACGATACTGAAGAATACGGCACACTAAATTGCTGCACCTGACCATTGGCTTCACGCACGATCACCTGCAACTCCCCGCCGGAACCGGTTGGATACAAGTCATCAATGATAAACTCACCCGGTGCGACTGAGACCTGATGGATTAATTGATTGTTATAATGGACTTCGACCATGGCATTGCTTTGTGCCACACCACGAATCTGCGGTGCATAACCGGCTTGCGTCTCCGCCAACATGCGGTCTTCGCTGCGAATTTGCGCACCCCGAAAGGCAAAACTATCAAACAGATCGCCTGCGGTATAACTGTCCCCAAGGGTGAGCACTGAACCAATTTGCCCAAAGCCTTTTTCAACATAACTGTTTAGACTGTTATATTCGGTCTCTTGGCCTGCATATTTACTCAGCACAGCGTTGTGGCGCAGTTGCCAACCAGCGAGATTTAATCCAGTACTGAGAGATAAATAACTGTTATTACTGTGTTCACCGTGATTGATATTTTGATTGCTATTGAAGCTATAACTTAAATAACCCGCATGAATACCCCGATCCCAGACTTGATAGGGTACTGTGCCGCGTGCGGTACGTTGTAAATAGGCTTGCGGCACGCTGATATCATAGCGAAATTCATTGTTATTAAAACGTGTCGTCGCGCCCGGAATCCATTGTTCGAGACGCATGCATTGCTGTGGATCTTGAACATCTAAAGCACTGCTGTCGATATTCAACTCAATCAGCTGTTGTAATGTAAAACAGTGCTCGACAATCTCACTATCCGACTGTTTCTGAAACTCAAGTTCGCGTTTACCGCTCCACTCACCATTGACATAAACACTGCTATTATATCGACCAGCAATGATGGGATTGCCGTGGCGATACTGACTCAGATCAATCGTTTTAATCCCACCAACCAAAGGACTGGCATCAAACTCTGCATAGTTTTCAGAGTCAGCAGTCTGTTCCTGCGCATAAATTATATTTAAACCACTGCCCAAATAAATACAGCCAGAAAGCAAACAATAATGCATCAGTTTTTTGAGTTTAAATCCATGCGCGTGAACATTCATATGCTTTCCTTGATGAACTATGGGTTTAAATCAACCTCAATGTTATTTAATCCACCATAATCGTTGATACTCAGCACGTTAAACTTTTTAAATTTGTCATTTCCAATAGAAACATTTTTCTGTTCAAAAGGTGCCAACATTAAACCCTCTGACATTATGCTTTTTTCTTCGCCTGTCTGAGGCTTTATATTTAAACTTGAAATATTGACATAATAAGGGGTTGGGTTTTCAACATGCAGTTGCTGTGCATTTAAACGCCATTTGAGTTTTTCAGCCGCATGAATGGCATCATCTTTTAAATGTGCAGGTCGGTAAAACATTTTAATTCGACTACGTACTGCGATCTGTAGTATTGCGCCCGAGGCTTGGTCTTCTGTTGCAGATTTGGGCTTCGCTGGAATATCTAATACATTCAGCCAAAACACCGACTCGCGGTCTTGAGGGAGTTCACCATTCATATAGGAGATATGAATCGCCTGCCCCACTTGAGAATCTAGCCGACTCACGGGTGGCGTAATCACAAAAGGAACATTAATTTCATCCGGTGTGAGGTTTGCATCACCATTATCCACCCAAGTTTGCATCAAAGCAGGGAAAGCACCTTCGTTCTTGACTTGGACTGCCACTGTTTTTTGATCGGATGGGTAAATCACCCGAGTCCCGGTAATCACAATGGCAGCATGTGTGGTCGCCACAATTGAGCTTAAACCCAAAGTTATAGCGACATAAGCGAATGATTTTGCAAACATATCACACCTTCAAAAATTAAAATCAACTATTTGATCATTAAAATCAATTATTTATAATCGATTTTGAATGTTGCGAATGAACGCACATAACCTTCTGAAGACTGACCTGTTGCATAATAACGTGCCGCATAGACATAACTCAGGGTGTCATCATATCCCTGTGTCGTGAGATAGTGGTGATTGGTTTGGTTTGCCAAATCGATCGGTGCATTGCTACGCATTAACTGAATATTCACGTTTTCTGCAGCGCCAGGACCTGAAAGCAAATTACTCAAGGTGCCCGCGTTGTTGCTGTCCACGTTAGTCATATCAAATGAAACACCTGCAGTTACGCCTTTTTCACACTCTTCAAGATTGATACTGAAGTGAACTTGTTCAGGCGAAAATGCACCTTGTTGACCTAAAGAAGCCGTACGTGTATTCGGTAAGGTAAGGTTGTGATAAGCAGTATCATCTGTGATTTTACAAGTTTGACCTTCTACAAGACCAGTCACCCAAACAATACCTGTGCTATTCGCCATCGCGCTGTTTGCGCCGAGTGCTGCTGCAAGCAGCGTTAAAGATAATGTCAATTTATTCATTTTAAGCCCCATTCCTTGATTCCCCACCTACAATCATTTCTTTAAAAAGAAATCTAAAGATTGCGATGAAGTTAAAATATTGACCCTTCACTCTTGTAAATAAGTTTAGGTGTTTTGCATCGAATCGATACAGATTCATTTAATGTTTTTTTCGACTGCTTAAACATCACCAGTTCTTGGTATTTTTAGATTTATTTATTTTAATTCTGATAATAGTTACAGAAAATAATCACAATATACCTAATTTCAGGTATAGCTTTAAAACATTATATTTCAATCGAGCTATTCAACATAAAGATCAGATTTATAAGCACTTAGGCTATATTTTTAAATAAAATTGAGGGTTTTAAATTTTACTTTTGAGTTGTTATTTATCATTGATTATCACCAGCCTATATTCAGCTTATTTAAAAAATCAATTTTCTTCACACCAAGCAGGCTCAACTTAAACTCAATAATCACGCATAATACCTGCTATGTAATACAGATTATAATATAAGTGTGATACAAATTACACTATTTCAATATTACTACTTTAGAATCACAATTAAATCCAAACCGACTATCCGGGATCATTGGCAAACTCCCCAGTCAGCTTTACAGCATTTTCGGGTTTGACAGTATTTAAACGATCGTTTAATAATGGTCAGCATTAAAAAATTGATTGCCCTGATGGAGAGATCAGAATGAATACACATGGAAAAGTCAGTCGTGAAATTCGAGAACATCTTTATTTGATCGGTCTCGACCGTGTCGAGAAACGTAATGCCTTTGACAGTCATATGATCGAGGACTTGTCAGCGGCGCTGACCGAATATGAAAACCATCCCGAACTGCGCTGTGCTGTTATTTTTGCGCATGGTGAGCATTTCACTGCTGGGCTGGATCTGCTGCAACTGCAAGATAAAATCTCAGACGGGATATTTAACTTCAATCAAGACCAGATCGATCCGTGGGGCATCTCGGGTCGCAAACGAACTAAACCGGTCGTGGTGGCGGTACAAGGCACCTGTTATACCGCCGGTATTGAACTGATGTTAAATGCCGATGTGGTCATCGCCAGTACGGACTGTCGCTTTGCACAGTTAGAAGTGCAACGTGGGATCATGCCCTTTGGCGGTGCCACGGTGCGTTTTGTACGTGCAGCAGGTTGGCAAAAAGCCATGCCCTATTTACTCACCGGTCAACACTTTGATGCACAGACCGCACAGGAACTCAATCTAGTATCCGACGTGGTGACGCCAGATGCGCTGCAACAGCGTGCCATTGCAATGGCGACCCACATCGCCAAGGCCGCACCACTCGGCGTGCAAGCCTTACTCAAGTCCGCATTGACTGCGCAAAGCGATGGTGAAGATGCCGCCTTTGCGCAACTGCATCAAGCCTTAGCACCTTTATTTCAAAGTGCCGATGCCCGTGAGGGTGTGATGGCGATGCTACAAAAACGCGAACCCGACTTTCAAGGAAAATAATAACTGACTTATGAATATGACATTAGCTACAGCAAAGACCGCCTCTCAAACCGGCCAACAGCAAGCGCTGCACGCTGAGACCGACACCATCTCAACACAGGACTTTGAGTTTAGCGCCAGTGATGGCTATACGCTGGGTGGCCGACGTTATCTGCCCCCGAGTCACACAGCAGTTCAAGCTAAGCTGATCGTGGCCAGTGCCACCGGTGTGCCGCATGGATTTTATCGGCGCTTTGCTGAATATCTGGCAGCCTTAGGCTATGCGGTACTGTGTTTTGATTATCGTGGCATTGGTGTCTCCGCCCCGGCTTCACTGAAAGGCTTTGAGATGAACTATCTGGATTGGGGGCGTTTAGATCTCAGTGCGGCAATCGACGCAATCTACGATCCAGCTTTACCATTATTTATCGTGGGACACTCTTATGGTGGGCAAGCCCTCGGTCTGACCCGCAATCACGACAAAGTCACTGCCTGCTACACCTTTGGCACCGGTGCCGGTTGGTCGGGTTATATGCCCTTGCCTGAACGACTCAAGGTTGATGTGATTTGGAATCTGGTTTTTCCGTTCATGGCGCGCAAAGATGGTTATATCGCCTGGAGTAAATTCAATATGGGGGAGGACTTGCCGATGGGGGTCTATCGTCAGTGGCGTAAATGGTGCAAAAGCCCAGAGTATTTCTTTGCCGATCAAGACTTAGCTGAATTGCATGATCAATATGCACAGGTCAAGACCCCGATCTATGCAGCGACAGCTTTGGATGATGACTGGGCTTTACCGCTGTCTCGGCATGCATTTATGAAGTATTATCGCAACGCCCCGATGCAGTATGTTGATTTCCAAGCGCAAGATTTTGCACTGAAAAAGATTGGGCACATGGGCTATTTTAAAAAAGATGCCGTCGCGATATGGGATCAAGTCGTGCAGACCTTTGCCGACTATCTCGCTACGCCTCCCGAATCCGTAACCCCCTAGAGACCAGATCCATTTATGCGCCCGGTTAAACTCAGCAAAGCCCAGTTACTTTCCCATTGTGCCGTGGTCTTTAAACAACACGGCTATCATGGCAGCAGCATGCAAATGTTGGCTGATGCTTGTGGTTTGAGTAAGGGCGCATTTTATTATCATTATTCCAACAAAGAAGATCTGCTGCGCGATCTGCTCGATCAAGTACATAGCCAACTCAAGTCCAATTTATTCAGCATCGTGGCGCAGTCTGAACTCAGCCTCAAGCAACGCTTTGAGCAGATGCATCAAGCCGCGATTACACTGTTCACTCATGGGGAAACCGGCTGTTTGATGGCGATTATTTCGATCGAGGCCTTATACACCCTGCCCACGGTGCTCCCGACGATTCAATTGTTTTTTCAGGATTGGCAACACTGCATGCAGCAACTGTATATCGAACGCTATCCCGCAGCGCAGGCGATGGCGCTGGCCAAACAGTCAGTCGCTGACTATGAGGGTGCGATCCTGATGTATCGCCTGACTCAAGATATTGACTATATTGAATTGCTTAAACAGCGTATCCTCAGCCAACTGACGGCAGTGCCGCAACTGAGTACATCCTAATCCATCCTCAGCATCTCTTATTGAACTCGAAGACCGCAACATGATTCAAAAAACTTTACGCTTTATCCGTTCCCCATTACTGCATGTGCAAGGGGCATATTTCTTTTATAAAATGAAAAAATTGCCTGATCCCGTTGGAGATTTACAAGGTCAAGTTGGTCAGGGCAAGCCGCTTAAAGTTTTGATGATTGGAGATTCTTCCGCGCTTGGGGTCGGTTGTGAACGGATTGAGCAGACGGCGATTGGTGGTGTGATTCAACAGTTATCTGAGCTTTATCAGGTGCACTATCAAATCTGTGCCTTTACCGGGTTTAGCACCCGCAAAGTATTTGAGCAGGTTCAGCAAATCCCAACGCAAAACTTCGACTACGTCATCGTCTCCTTGGGCAGCAATGATATCGTCGAAGGCACTCGGCATGCGCTTTGGCAGTCGCATAATAATGAATTATTTCGCTATATCGAACACAAGCTACGTCCAAAAAAAGTTCTGATCAGTGCCATTCCCCCGTTTGAAAAATTACACACTGTGCCGAAGCGTATGCGGACCTTTCTCTCGGTAAAATCACGCCAGATGAATCACCATTTGATTCAATACAGTTTGCAGCATCATCGTTTTGAATATGTCGATCTCGATTTTGATTTTAGACCCGACTATATTTCCGCAGACGGCTTTCATCCGAGCAGTGTCTTGTATCGGTTACAAGGACAACGCTTGGCGGAACGTCTACTTGAGTTTCAGGGCTATTAATCATCGCGGCATATTGGACACACCATCATGCGCGTTCTCGTCTTGTCAGATGGAAAGCTTAATGAATCAAATCCCTACTCGGCAAGTTCTACCGTCCTGAATCAAAAGTGAACGAGCTTGTTCTACTACTTTTTTAAAAAAGTAGCCAAAAACCTTCTTTCCGCTGATGGTACATCCATATACCACAGCGAAAAATCGGCGGCTCCCAGCCGTCTAGGTCTAATACCGATAATAAAAATGAACTGATTTGAGGGTTAAATGTATAGGCTATTTTAACTCGGGTTAGTTTTCTGAATTATTTTAATTTCTGATTATTGAGCTTTGGCTTTAAAAATATGATCCATCCAGATATTTAATTCGTGGGGCCCAAGCACAGCTGTTTGAGCCAAGGCTCAATTGAATAGATAATGTTTCTGCGAGCCATAGGACACGTGATACAAGTGCGCGAGTTCTGTGCTTGGAAAGGTTTTGCTTACTTTTTAAAAAGTAAGGAGAAAAAACTCCTCACTGTGAAGCGTAAACGGTAAGACTTGCCGAAATTGTATTTTTAGATTTTGACTGGTATTACACCCTGAAGTTGTGCAACCAGCGAATATAATCAAATCCCTATTCGGCAAGTCTTAACATCCTGCATCAAATGTGAGCGAGCTTGTTCTACTACTTTTTTAAAAAAGTAGCCAAAAACCTTCTTTCCGCTGATGGTACGTCCATATACCACAGCGAAAAATCGGCGGCTCCCAGCCGCCACTGACCAATACCA
>JASLJB010000215.1 GCA_030152605.1 Acinetobacter sp.
AGACGCAGGTCAGGTCAACACCACCATCAGCTTACGCTAAGGGAGTAGCAGATGAAGATTGCGTTTATAGGATTAGGCAATATGGGCGGTGCCATGGCGCACAACTTGCTCAAAGCCGGACAACAGGTGGCAGGCTATGACTTAAGTGCCAAAGCCTTACAGCACTTTGCCGATGCCGGTGGTGTGGTCTGTGATAGCCCATTGGCTGCTGCAACAGGTGCAGATGTGGTGATCACCATGTTGCCTGCTGCACAGCATGTGCGCACGGTGTATTTGGGTGAGCAGGGTGTACTTTCGGTACTTAAGCCGGGTGCGCTGTGTATCGACAGCAGTACCATTGACCCTAAAAGTATCCAAGAGATCGCCGCAGCGGCCGCCGCACTTCAGATTCAGGTCTGTGATGCACCGGTGTCGGGTGGCACCATCGGCGCCCAAGCCGGCACGCTGACCTTTATGGTCGGTGCTGAGCCTGAAACCCTTGCCAGCCTAGAACCGATCTTGAACATGATGGGTAAAAATGTGGTGCATTGCGGCGCAGTCGGCACCGGTCAGATCGCCAAGATTTGCAACAACTTGATCTTGGGAATTTCCATGGTGGCTGTGGCAGAAGGCATGGCACTCGGTGCCAAACTCGGCATCGACCCAGAGGCCTTGGCCGGTGTGATCAACAGCTCAAGCGGTCGTTGCTGGAGTTCGGATGTATGTAACCCATGGCCGGGGATTAGCCCGAATGCGCCAGCAGCACGCGACTATCAAGATGGCTTTGCCACACAGTTGATGCTCAAAGACTTAGGCCTTGCGGTTGAAGCCGCAGGTCAGGCCAAACAACCGATCTTACTCGGTGGTTTTGTGCAACAGATGTATCAACAGTCTTGCTTGCAGGGCAATGCCGGTTTGGATTTCTCCAGCATTGTTCAGCAGTATTTGCCGAAAAGCAGTTAGAAAAGCAGTTAAGTGAAACATGTTCACTGCAACGGCTTGCTTGCCATGTAGTGAACTCAAGTTTATCAATAGGATCTGTTTAGACTTACACCAGTGGCGCTTTAAGAGATCAGTTTGAAGCGCAACTTGTGCAAGCAGGGCATGGAATGCCCATAGACCCTCATCCCGTCGGACATAACAACAAATCTAGACTGAGGTTAATTCATATGAACTATCAAAATGCAGCACAGACATTTGACTTAGAAAACGCTGCGCGCAGTTTAATTTCCGGCCAATTAGATGCCTTAAACGCCTGTTATGAATGTTGTGATCGTCATGCTGAAGCTGACCCAAACAAAGTCGCGCTGTATTGGCAGGGCAAAGACGGTCGCCAACTCGAATTTACTTTTGCTGAATTAAAACGTCGCGCCAGCCAGTTCGGCAACTTCTTAAAATCTCAAGGTGTGGAAAAAGGCGATCGCGTTTCTGGTCTACTGCCACGTAATGCAGAACTGATCATCATGATCTTGGGGGCTTGGCGCATCGGCGCAGTCTATCAACCATTGTTTACCGCCTTTGGTCCCAAAGCCATTGAGCATCGAGTCAAACTGGCACAAAGCAAACTCGTGGTCACCGATGTCGGTAACCGCAGTAAATTGCGTGATGTGGATGCATGTCCACAGATCGTTACCGTGGCCGATGTTGAGGGTCAGGGTCTAGAAGCGGGTGATCTAAACTTTTGGGCAGAACTGGATGCGCAGTCTGAGGACTGTGAACTGGTCATGAAAACCATCCAAGATCCGTTCTTGTTGATGTTTACCTCAGGCACCACAGGACCGGCAAAACCACTGCAAGTGCCGTTAAAAGCATTAATTGCATTTGGTCGCTATATGCAAGACGCCGTGGGGCTGCGTGAAGAAGATTCATTTTGGAATATCGCCGATCCGGGTTGGGCCTATGGTCTGTACTACGGCATCACCGGTCCACTGTTGTTGGGTCATGCAACCTTGTTTTATGAAGGTGGCTTTAGTATCGAAAGCCTGACCCGCATCGTGCAGCAATATGGCATTACCAACTTGGCTGGCGCACCGACTGCGTATCGTATGATGATGGCTGCACCACAGGACGAAATGGCCAAACTGCGCGGACAGTTCCGTGTGGTGAGCAGTGCCGGTGAGCCGCTGAATCCAGAAGTGATTCGCTGGTTTAATCAAGTCCTTGATGCGCCGATCTATGACCATTATGGTCAAACTGAAGTCGGTATGGTGGTGTGTAATCATCATGGTCTGGAACATACTGTGCAACCCGGTGCAGCAGGTTTCCCAAGTCCGGGCTATCGCATCGCGGTGGTGGACGAGCAGGGGCAGGTTCAACCCGCAGATACCCCAGGCATCTTGGCGATCGTGATCAGCGAATCACCGATGCTGTGGTTTGGTGGCTATCAAGAAAGCCGTAAGTCTCCGTTCTTGGGGGATTATTATCTGACTGGCGACACCGCTGAAATCCATCCCGATGGCAGCATGAGCTTTGTAGGTCGTAGTGACGACGTCATTACAACGTCAGGCTATCGTATCGGTCCCTTTGATGTGGAAAGTGCCTTGCTTGAGCACGATGCGGTGGTTGAAGCTGCGGTGGTCGGTGTACCCGATCCAGAGCGTACCGAAGTAGTCAAAGCCTTTGTGGTCTTGGCTGAGGGACTGACAGGCTCGCCTGATTTATCTGAACAATTGGGTCAGTTTGTGAAGAAACGTCTGTCGGCACATGCTTATCCACGCTTGGTTGAGTTCGTGACCGAACTACCGAAAACCCCAAGTGGCAAGATCCAACGCTTTTTACTCCGCAATCAAGAGATTGAGAAACAAAAGCAAGCGGGCTAATGCCGCAGCGGCGTGAACAGATCAGCGTGAATTGATCAGATCAGGCCGCAACACGCGCATCAGGCATTGGTCGCATTGAAGCGGCCAAGCCGATGGCTTATAAAAGCATGAACTTTAAAATTTAGATTCAGGGAATACGCGATGCAATTTACGGAAGAACAAAGCCTTATTCGTGACATGGCCAAAAGTTTTGCGCAAGAGCAAATCAAACCTTTTGCCAGTGAGTGGGATCAACGCGGTCAGTTCCCTGCCGATGCTTTGGCACAAATGGGTGAGCTGGGTTTTATGGGCATGTTGGTCCCAGAACAATGGGGCGGATCGGATACCGGTAACTTGGCCTATGTACTGGCGCTCGAAGAAGTCGCTGCGGCCGATGGTGCCACCTCTGCGATCATGAGCGTGCACAACTCGGTGGGCTGTGTCCCGATCCTCAAATACGGCACTGAACAACAAAAGCAACGTTTTCTTACGCCTTTGGCCACAGGCCAAATGATCGGTGCCTTTGCTCTGACTGAGCCGCATACCGGTTCGGATGCGGTGGCGATCAAGACCCGTGCGGTCAAAGATGGTGACCACTATGTCATCAATGGTGCCAAGCAATTTATTACCTCAGGTCATAACGCCGGTGTGATTATCGTATTTGCCGTGACCGATCCAAGTGCGGGTAAAAAAGGCATGAGTGCTTTCTTGGTGCCACGCGACACCCCAGGCTATGAAGTGATCCGGATTGAAGAAAAACTTGGATTACATGCCTCGGATACCTGTCAGATTGCGCTGACCGATGTACGCATCCATGAAAGCTTACGTTTGGGTCAGGAAGGTGAAGGTCTCAAGATCGCATTATCGAATCTTGAGGGTGGACGGATCGGCATCGCAGCACAGTCGGTGGGTCTAGCGCGTGCAGCACTTGAAGAAGCCACGCGTTATGCGCATGAACGTGTCACCTTTGGTAAACCGATCTTTGAACATCAGGCGATTGCCTTCCGCTTGGCCAGTATGGCGACCGAAGTGGAAGCGGCGCGTCAGTTGGTACATCATGCGGCGCGCTTGAAAGAAGCCGGTGAGTCCTGCCTGACCCAAGCCTCAATGGCAAAATTGTTTGCTTCGGAAATGGCGGAACGTGTCTGCTCCAATGCCCTACAAGTCTTTGGTGGATATGGTTATCTCAGAGATTTCCCAATTGAACGCATCTGCCGTGATGCGCGGGTCTGCCAAATCTATGAAGGCACCAGTGATATTCAACGTTTGGTGATCGCACGCAGTCTTTAAGACTGCCGCGAGATCAATACATGGTGATGAAGCAAAAGATAGCAACACAGAAATAGAAAAGGAATCTGTCATGCAGTGGAATAGCATTTTAGTTGAACAAAAAAATGGCGTGGGCCTAATTACCCTAAATCGCCCCAAAGCCCTGAATGCCTTGAACAGTGAGTTGATCGCAGAGGTCAACCAAGCCCTTGATCAACTGGAAAAAGATCGCAGTATTGGCTGTATCGTGATCACCGGTTCTGAGCGAGCGTTTGCGGCCGGTGCAGATATCAAGGAAATGGTCGATCTCAGCTTCCCAGATATTTATTTGGATGACTTTTTTGATTTGGCGGATCGCATTGCCAAACGTCGTAAGCCGATCATTGCCGCCGTGAGTGGTTATGCATTGGGGGGTGGTTGTGAACTGGCACTGATGTGTGACTTTATCTACTGCGCGGAGAATGCCAAATTTGCCCTGCCTGAAGTCACGCTTGGGGTATTGCCGGGCATCGGGGGCACGCAACGTCTGACCTTGGCGGTGGGTAAGGCCAAGGCCATGGAAATGTGCCTCACCGCCCGTCAAATGGGTGCGGTTGAAGCAGAGCAAAGTGGTCTGGTGGCACAGGTCTTCACCACAGAAGAATTATTGCCACAAACCCTAGCCGCAGCGGAGAAAATCGCAGAGAAATCGCTGACGGCCTTGATGATGATCAAAGAGTCGATTAACCGTGCCTTTGAGGGCAGTTTGGCCGAAGGTTTACGTTTTGAACGTCGTGTATTCCATTCCATCTTTGCAGGGGCGGATCAAAAAGAGGGCATGCGTGCCTTTATTGAAAAACGTCCTGCACAGTTCAATGCACAACATGATCAGGCTGGAGGTGGAGATGAACACTGAACATCATTTAGAGATTAGCATTCAAGGCGGCTTCGGCGTGATCAGTTTAGATCGCGCAGCCAGTCTGAATGCATTGTCCAAGACCATGATCAACGGCATCATCGCGCAGTTGGATTTGTGGCAGGACGAGCCTGCGGTGCAGGCAGTCTTGATCAATTCCAAAAGTCCAAAAGCCTTCTGTGCAGGTGGTGATATTCGCTATCTGTATGACTGCTATAAAAATGGAAGCACCGGCTACCAAGACTATTTCGCCGCCGAGTATCGGATGTTGGCCGAGATTCGCCACTTTGTAAAACCGATTGTGGTGCTGTTAGATGGCTATGTCATGGGCGGTGGATTTGGTTTGGCCCAAGCCTGTCATATCCGTGTCAGCTCTGAAAAGTCACGCTTCTCGATGCCTGAAACGGCGATTGGTTATTTCCCAGATGTGGGTGCAACTTATATCTTGTCGCGCCTCAAGGAAATCGGCGTATATATGGCGCTGAGTAGTGAACAGATCAGCAGCAGTGATGCGCTTGCGCTTGGCCTGATCGATCATCATGTCGAGAGTGCGCGTCTACCTGAACTCGAAGCGGCTTTACTGAGTGCAGAGACGGTCGATCGTGGCAGCATTGAACAGATCCTTGCAGGCTTTGCCAGCACAGCGGCAGAGAGTCAGATCAAGCAGCAACAGGCAATGATTGTGCAGCACTTTGCTGCCAATAGCGTACAAGAGATCGAGCAGAACTTGGCCCAAGTCACTGATCCAGCGCAACAAGCCTGGGCAGAGAAGATCTTAGGCATCTTGCAGCAGCGTTCTTGGATCGCCAAAACGGCCAGTCTCAAATTGCTCCAAGCCGCAGCGCAGTTAAGTCTTGAACAATGTATGCAGCTTGAACGTGATGTGCAGGATATTTGGTTTGATCAGGGCGATATCGTGGAAGGGGTTCGTGCCCTGATCATTGATAAAGACAAACAACCCAAGTGGCAAACGGATAATCCTGCGCTCGATCGTCAGATCGATGCTCTGATCGCCGTGCAACATGCTGAGGCGGTTTAAGCCACTTAACTTGGATTAATCTCCAGTAGATCTATATAGATCCTAAAAAACCAGCCTGTTATAAGGCTGGTTTTTTTATAAATTTAATTTGAATATCTTGAAATGCTTTCTCGGCAAGAACAGTACTGAGTTCATTCAGTCTTGTTCAAACAGCTGTGCTTGGGCCCCATCAATTAAATATCTGGATTAAGCATATTTTAAAAGCCAAAGCCGAATAATCAGAACTTAAAATAACTTAATCGAAATAACCAGCGTAAAATAGCCTAAGCAGTTAGCATAGGAAGCACAGCAAACTCGTCAGTTTAATTCTCGGTATTGGATGTAGGCGGCTGGGAGCCGCCTGTTTTTCGCTGTGGTATATGGATGTACCATCAGCGGAAAGAGAGTTTTTGCGTACTTTTTTAAAAAAGTACGAGAACAACCACACTCACAGTGGACTTCGATCGGTAGAACTTGCCGTGTCGGTATGCATTTATCCATCCCAACGCTGAATAAATGAAATTTTAATTTTAGCAATCAACTCGATAGGCAATAAATAGATGAAGCATAAAAAAATATGGATAATTGGACTGGTTGTCATTGGTTTAGCTTGGTTTTCTGCTTTCTTTATTCATCAACAGCAGTATATTCAACAAAAAAAGTTAGCTGAGCAGACCACGCTGAACTTTTTTAAAGCCATGTCCGAAGGAGACGCTAGCGCGGCATTCCAATATGTCTGGCGTGCAGAGCAGTTCAATATAAAACCTGAAGCATCCAAACATTATTTTAAGGACATGCAGGTATTAGAGGTCATTAATATTCGCTCAGATTCTGCCAAGGGCAGGCCTGCTTATTATGCGCAATTTGATCAGTTACTCTCGCTGATGCTCAAAGTTAAAGCAGTTCATCCTGATGATGCAGGGAGTCCAGCCGGCGACTACATTCTGTTTGTGATATTGGCAAAAGAGAAACCCGATTCAGAATGGTTGATTACTGAAATCGGCACGGGCCCCTAAAGCCTGTACACTGATTTGATATTCAAGCATTTATGCTCAAGCTAGACTCACTGCTACTTGCGCCGAGCATCAGATCGATGCCCTGATCGCCGTGCAACATGCTGAGGCGGTTTAAGCCACTCAACTTGGATTAATCGCCAGTAGATCTATATAGATCCTAAAAAACCAGCCTGTTATAAGGCTGGTTTTTTTATTGAGTCCACACTAAATTTAAAAGCTAAAAATCAAGGTGTTATACCTGAATAGTATTTGATTTTTAAGATCAGATCAGTAACACTGGTTTTATGGTTAAGTGCTGTCTGATGATCCTTCAGGTCGCCAAGGAATAAATAAAAAAACAAGGAAGGCAAAAATGAAATCAAAACGTTTAATCATGGGCTTTGGCCTTTTTTTCGGGGGAAGTTTTTCTGTTTTGGCCCAATCCAGCTTAATCGCTTTAAATGATCATGAGCTGGGTGATATTGCGGGGCAGGCGTTGATGAGTCTGACTTATATCTCGCCTTCAGATGAGAAAAACTTGCAAACTCAACATGCGCCAGAGAGTAAAGTCGGATTTTATAAACTGGGTATGGAAGCCGATATAGAACTGAATGCGAATATTAGAAAACTACAACTTGGTTGTGGCGGGACAAATAATACCAATCGGTGTGATATCGACTTTGATCACTTTAGTTTAAGTGGCATCTCCGATACCCGTGACGGCCGAGTCAGTTCAGATGCATTATTATCGAATCCATTTATTGAGTTTGCGATTAAAAACCCAGATAAAGCTGCAACTCGGTCTGTAGAGGGGGTTCGTTTAAGTGCTGAAAAAGTATTTGCGATGTTGACCATCGGTTCAGAAAATACCAATACCCCCAATGGAATAAACAGTTTCAGTGGTTATATGAAACTCGCGCCTGCCACAGGTACGGCACAAACACAGACCAGACTCATGAGCAACAAAATTGGGCAGATGTCAGGTCGTATTGCGATTCAAGACGTACCTTTGTTTAACCCATCACCACGTAACTTCAAAGCAGACTCATATAATCTCACCTTACATCAAACAGATGTTCCGTTTACCACACGGGTGAAAGAAATTAATGGCAGTCATATTAATAGCGTTAATTTATTTGCTGATGCTGTGATTCCCAATATTAATTTCGATGGGCCGCTGAAAGCAGAAATTAAGGTGCTCAACTTTTTACCCGTCACCTTAAGTAAAAATGTGACCGGGACGATTGAAAATCTAGGCGTCAATATTGAGATTGAGCAAAACCTAGGCATGATTCATCGTATTCCTGTCAATGGCAATGCATTTTCATTATCACTGCAAAATAATCGTCTGCATTGGCCAGGCGCGACCGTTGCGGCCAATCCAGGTTGGTGGATGGCATTTGAAAATGAGATTGAAATTGGCAGTGTGAGCCCGTCGAAAGAAATTGTAGTCACGGATGATCTGCTCCGCCAAGTCCTGCCGAAGATCAATGCTTATTTGTACGACAATCCAATTATCTGCAAGGGTCTTTCTGGCTGTATAGGCGGCAATTTGCCGATTACAAATCCGATTGATCTCGATGGTCAACGCGTGAATTTACCCTTGAGCAATCTTAGACTCAGTGCACAAGAGTTTGCGCCAAACTGCTATGGCAATCTAAAGTTTTGTTAGTGCGCAGAGCATCAGATCGGGGATGTTCTGATTCTAAAATAGCCTAAGTACATCTGAGTCATAATCACTAATCATTTGTATGCTACATACTAAAAGAAAGTGTAATGCTTAAAAGAAAGTGTAATGCTTAAAGGTGAGTGTGAACAGCGACTATTGAAAAGTGAGTCATGTTGAGCAGAGCAATATATTGAGCCGAAGGCCAGTCGCTTAGAACTGGTTTCGGCATGAGACTTGATCCATTTCCCTGATCAATGATAACTGTCTAAATATTTAATAAAGTGGGTCGGGGACATATTACTAAAGCGTTTAAACTCTTTATGGAAGTGCGCTTGATCGTTATAGCCGAGTGCATAGGTGAGCGCGGCCAAGGACGGTTGTTGCGGCAGATTTAAGGCATGGATCGCGGATTGAAAACGAAGAATACAGGCCAGTGACTTAATACTCATACCGGTATCATGTTTAAAGGTACGTTGTATATGTCGATAGCAATAGCCGGTGAGTTTCTCAAGCTCTTTTATTTTAAAGCTGTGTGGCTGATGTAATAATAAATACAATATAAACTCAGTGGTCGAAGCCAGTTTTCGATTAAGTGTGGCAGCAAAGTATGCTAAAAAAATATCGATTTTAAGGTCAATTTTAGGTGCAAATACGATGCGTTCGACGATTTCTGTGCCACCGCTGACCAGGGTATTAAAATCGATGCACTGATTGATCATCGTCGTCGCAGAGGCCTCGATAAAATTGGGCATGATCCCGGGTAAAAAACGAATCCCAAAATAGGGGGTATTGGCCAGCATCGGCACATCATGCGTGTTAAGGGTTGATCCACAAATCCGTGCATTGGGGTTATTGGGATTGCATTCAAATAAAATATCAATACAACCATCCGGAATAACCCAAATCGGTGAATCTGTCTGCTGAAACTCGATCAGATAAAAATCCGATATGGCTTTTGAATCAATATGGCAACGTTGATGAAAACGCATTCTTTTTTGAAAAAAAGGCTGTTCTGGGTAAAAAAATTGCCCTGATGTGGAATAGTAATTGCTCTGCTGCATATTCATCGTCATTATCTCACTTTTTATTTTAATTGAGTTTGACCCTGCATATTAATCGACTTAAATTTATATTAAGTCGGGTGTTGCTGCTGATTATTTTAAAATATAAATCAAATCCACAAATATTATGCTTATATTTTAATTCAAAATGTATTGCGCTCAGCACTGATTATATATTTGGATTTGAATGTATTCAGCATATCTAAAAAATACAACATATTCTGATGCCTGAAATCTCACTTGGTCAGAAAACTCAAGCATGGCGTGTTTTTCCAAGCTCCAGTTCCAAGTGGCAGTTCTAAGTGTTAGTTCCAAGTGGTAGTTCTAAGTGCCGGTTCCAAGTGGCGGTTCTAAGTGGGGGGTCCAAGCGGCAGTATGTCATGTTGCTTGGGTGGTGATTGGGACTGAAGTGCGCATTGACGGGTCGATTTAAAGCGTCTCAAACGCATATAGACTGGTGCTTTGCGGCAAGGTGCTGCTGTTTTACGGTGCATTGGCTGCAATGTCGTATTTTTACAAGCCCGCTCCGATTGCAACTGCTTAGATAGCGCAATCAATGCCCATTCAGCAAGCAGATCGATCACGAAAACAGGAGTGCTGCATGAATACACAGATGTATATGCTGGGACAGGCTGTCGATGGACTGGCAGCACCGTTTGCGGTGATCAACCCCGCAACCTGCGAGGTGATCGCTCACTGTCGATCTGCATCGGCAGCGCAGGTCGATGAGGCGATTGCTTTTGCCCAAGCACGCTTTGAACACTGGCAACACACGCCTGATGCTGTTATTCGTGATCACCTGTTGGCGATCAGTGCTGCGATTTTGGCGCATAAGGCTGAGATCGCGGCCTTGATTAGTCTGGAGCAGGGCAAACCAATCTCGCTGGCTGAGCTTGAAGTTGAATTGAGCTTGATTTGGATCAATACCGTGGCGGATTTTGAGATTCCGATTGATGAATATGAAGAAAGCAGCGGCAAGAAAGTCGTGGTTTACAATCGCCCGCTCGGTGTAGTGGCCTCGATCACGCCGTGGAATTGGCCGTTTATGATCGCCACCTGGCATCTGTTTCCGGCATTAAAAGCCAAAAATTGCGTCATCAATAAACCCTCTGAATACACACCACTCAGTAGCATATTCTTGGTCGAGATCATCAATCGCTATTTGCCTGCAGGGGTGTGTAACTTGGTCTTGGGCGCGGCCGAGGTCGGCAGTATGCTTAGCAGTCATCCGGGGATCGCCAAACTCAGCTTTACCGGTTCGATCCGGACAGGAAAATCTATCCTGCAACATTCGGCTTATGATTTAAAAAGTGTCTTGTTGGAGTTGGGCGGCAATGATATCGGCATCGTCATGCCCGACGTGGATGTGGATGAGGTGGCAGAAAAAATATTTGCTGCGGCATTTTTAAACTCCGGCCAGACCTGCACCTGTCTAAAACGGCTGTATGTGCACAAACAAGTCTATGCATCCTTGCTGCATAAACTTTCCAATATCATGCATCAACAAGTACTGGGTGCCGGCTTAGACCCAGAGAGCACTTTGGGGCCGCTGCAAAACCAAGTTCAGTATGACAAAGTCAAAGCCCTGATCGATGGGGCACATGAACGCGGCGCGACCGTGATTCAGTCGATTCAGATGCTGCCAGCGCGGGGGTATTTTATTGCCCCGACCTTGGTGACCGATATTCGCGAGGATGATCCGCTGGTGAGCGAAGAACAGTTCGGCCCGGTGTTGCCGATCTTGCCTTTTGAGGAGCTGGATCAGGTGATCGCGCACAGTAATCAGCTCGACTATGGACTCGGCGCCTCGGTATGGAGCAAAGACCTCGAGCGCGCCTATGATATCGCCACTCGTTTACACAGTGGTACGGTATGGATTAATAGCCATTGTGATCTATCGCCACGGGTGGCTTTCGGTGGCTGGAAACATTCCGGTCTAGGCTTTTCGTTTGGGCTCGAAGGTCTGCTGCACTATACCCAGAAACAGGCGATTCATATCAGCGTGGCATAGCAGTCGGGGACTAGGCTTCAAATCGCCACGTTAACGCCACCGTGCATGTCGTATTTTTACTATCTTTGTTTGCGTGCAGGCGCTACACCTTAGATTTTAGCGTCGTTGGCTGTAGAGGCCGAAGATGAGCTGATGAATAAAACAATCAAAAATCAAAATAAATAAAAACTCCAGAGGATTGCACGATGAGTACTGCATTTTTATTTGATGAATGGTGTTTGTGGCATAGCGCAGGCTTATACGCCACGATCTTGCCGGTGGGGGGCTGGGTTCAACCGCCGAGTGCGGCCGCACATGCCGAATCACCCGAGTCCAAGCGCCGTTTTAAAAACTTATTGGATGTGTCGGGGCTATCGCAACAGCTACAGCTCAGCTCGGCAGCGCCAGTGACGGAGGAGGATTTACTCCGGGTTCACGGGGCAGCCTATTTGCAACACTTTAAACAGGTCAGTGATCAGGGCGGTGGCTTGATCGGTGTTGAGGCACCGATTGGCGCTGGCAGTTATGAGATCGCAAAGCTATCTGCTGGACTTGCGGCAGCAGCAGTGGAAAAAGTCTACTGCGGTGAGGTCAAGAACGCCTATGCCTTGTCTCGTCCACCGGGCCATCACTGCCTACCGGATCAAGCCATGGGCTTTTGCTTTCTGTCCAATATTTCGATTGCGATTGAGCGCGCCAAAGCCAAACTTGGTTTGGGCAAAGTCGTCGTGTTGGATTGGGATGTGCATCATGGCAATGGCACCCAACATATCTTTTACCAACGCGATGATGTGCTGACCATCTCGATCCATCAAAGTAAGTGTTTTCCGCCCGGCTATAGCGGTGAAGCGGATATCGGTGAGGGGGCGGGCGCCGGCTTTAATCTGAATATTCCCTTACTGGCTGGCGCCGGGCATGACGCCTATCTGTATGCATTTGAAAATATTGTCTTGCCAGCTTTACAGCGTTATCAACCGGAGTTAATCATCGTGGCCTGTGGTTTTGATGCCAATGCTTATGATCCATTGGCGCGTCAGTTGGCGCATAGCGATACCTTCAGACACATGACATCGCTGTGTATGCAAGCCGCAGCAGAACTGTGTGATGGCAAATTGGTGATGGTGCATGAAGGTGGCTATGCCGATTTTTATGTACCTTTTTGTGGGCTGGCCGTGATGGAGCAGCTGTCTGGGATTAAAACTGCGGTTGACGATCCTTGCTTGGCGTTTATTCAAAAACAGCAGCCAGATCAGGAATTTCAGGACTTGCAGATGCGACGAATCGATCAGCTTGCAGCCGACTTCCAGCTGGGTGCTGTGCAGCGCGCGATCTAAGCAAACATTGATGTGAGAGCAGCCATATGAGAACGGCAAGGGTCAAGTACCAAGGACAAGTCTATCAGGTGGAGGTTGGGGCAGATCTGAGTGTGGTGCTGCCGACTGGACAGTGTCTGCAAGAACATGAGCTGACATGGCTGCCGCCAAGTCGCGGCACGCTGTATGCCTTGGAGCTGAACTATGCCGATCATGCAGGTGAATTGGCGTTTAACTTGCCCCAAGCGCCGTTAATCTTTGTCAAAACCAATACCAGCTTGGTCGGGCATAACCAACACACGTGTCGCCCGGATGATGCACTCTATATGCATTATGAATGTGAGTTGGTGGTGGTGATCGGCAAGACCGCCAAATACGTGCGCCGTGAAGAAGCGCTGAGCTATGTCGCAGGGTATACCCTATGTAATGACTATTGCATTCGGGATTATCTGGAAAACTACTACCGCCCCAATTTACGCGTCAAAAATCGTTATGCCTCAACCCCGATCGGTCCTTATATCTTGGCGCAACAGGCAGTGCCGAAGCCTGAAGCATTGACTCTCAAGACTTGGGTGAATGGCGTGTTGCGTCAGCAAGGCTCTAGCGCAGAGATGATCTTTGATGTGCCGTATTTGATTGAATATCTTTCTGGTTTTTTGACCTTGGCTCCTGGCGATATGATCGCCACAGGTACCCCACAGGGACGCTCTAATGTGGTGGTGGGGGATGAAGTCGTGGTTGAGATCGAAGGAATCGGACGCTTGCGTAATACCTTGGTCAGTGAACGCGAGTTTTTTGAAGGTGAACAATTCAGTGCATGGCAAAGGCCTTAAACATCCTATAGAGAATCGGAGGATACAGGCCATAGAGTCAGTCACTGCGAGTGCGGTAAATGACCAAGATCGGCAATGGATGCCAGATCAACACATGGAGTAAGGGAATGAAGATAGGGAAATATCGAGGTACGTGGAGTAACAACAATTTAGGGATCACCAGCAGTTTAAGGATCACCAGCAGTTTAAGGATCAACAGCAGTCTAGGGGTTTGGATCGTATGTGCGCTTGCGGTCGGGGCAATGCAGAGTGCGATCGCCAAAGAGGTCAATACGGAAATCAGCCTCAGAAATTTTTATGCCGATCGCGACTATGATCAACAGATTCCGAGTTTGGGCAATTGGAGTCAGGGGGCGATGGCCAAGGTCAATGCAGCGCATGCTTTGAATAAAACCCTTGATGCGACCTTCACCGGATCAGCCCAATACGCCCATCGTTTAAGTGAGAGCAAGTCTACGGATGATGCGATGTTGCCATTTGATCGGATCCAGCGCAAACAAGCGCTACATTATAATAAGCTCGGTGCATCAATCGGCTTAAAGTATCGCCCCGAGAGCAGCCAAAGCCATGAACTGAGTTGGGGTGAACAGTGGCTGAATACCCCATTGGCCACAGGCGATACCAGCCGGCAGTTGGCGACCTTTTACCAAGGTTGGGTTTATCGCGGCAGTTTTGAACAGCGTCATAAGCTGGAACTGGCACGCATTAATCGGATCTCACCACGTAACCAAGGCGGCTTTCAGCCCTTATCAGTAAAAAATATCAAAACTGAGGCACTCAACTATATCAACGTCAATCTACAGCCTGATCCAAAACTGAAGCTGAATCTTTATTATGGCAATTTAATGCATCTGTATGATCAATTCTCTTTGGGGCTCAACTTTCAGCAGCCGGTGGATGATCTGTTGTTTAATACTAAATTTCGCTTTTACAGCAGCTTTGACACAGGCAACGCCAAACTTGGATCGATCGATAACCAATACTATGGCGTGTTACAGGACGTCAAACGTGGCAATACCTCGTTTGGGATCGGCTATCAAAAGATCGCAGGCAAGGGCGACTTCCCAAAACTGGATGGCTATGTGCCGGTGTTGGACTTTATCAACTGGACCCAAGGGATCTTTGGTAGTGCCAATGAGCAATCCTGGCACTTTGTTTTCAACCATCATTTAGATTGGTTACTGCCCAACCTCAATCTCAGTGTTAAATATATTCGCGGCGATGACTTTGCGGTGCGGCAACGCCAAGATGCCAAAGAGTCTGAGTTGGCAACCCAATTGTCCTATCTGGTCAAAGAAGGATATTTAAAGGGTTTAGATCTGCGCTGGATCAATATCAACTATGACAACAACTACGGTCGTTCTTATGTTGAAAACCGCGTTATCACCAGTTATAGCTTTAAATTCTAAGCTGTCATGATCGATGCTGGACATGCGCTGCACAAAAGCTGGGCAGTCCGCTGGCAAATCGCACATGCTTGGCGATGCTCACCCTGCTGTGATCAAGTGCCAGCAAGGTCTCAACTCGCACGCATGATCTTGGCATAGATCATGCAAATTATATTCTGAGTCACAGAAGACTCTAAAAACAAGTTCAACTTTGGATGACTTTGCATCTAGATGGTTCTGTCGTGTTCGAATACACAAGTACAGCAATCCCATGCCATTTAGCGGTCAAGCATGAGCAAGTGGACAAGTTTGAATGTTAAAAATGAAAAAAAATAATCAGTATCACTTTTTGATAACAAGCGCTAAGAGCCATCATGCTGTGATGGCTCTTATTTTTTGCGTTATAAAGCCGGTGAATACCACCATATGATAATTTAATGCTAAATAATCAACTATTTACTGTATAGTTGAGTGAATTATCAAGTATTTATTGATGATCCGTACGTGAAGAGCTGCATATAAAAGTTGTTTATGATGAAATTTGAAAATTTGATTCACATCACTGATGTTGAGTTTGAACGGTTCACTGGGGTTAGTCGCGCAGATTTTGCCGCGATGCTGAAATGTCTGAGACATGCAGAACAGTGTAAAAAGAAATCAGGGCGACCGCATTCCTTATCGCTGGAAAACCAACTGTTGCTGACCCTGAACTATCTCGGTCATGCTCGGACCCAATTACAATTGGCTGCTGACTATCACTTGGCCGAAAGCAATGTCAATCGTACCATCAGCAAAGTGGAACAGGCCTTAGCTGAGATGAGTCAAGTCTGCTTACCTGCGCGGATGCAGGCCAAAAGCCAAGCGCATGCACTCAGTCCAACCGATCCAAGCCTTGCAGGATCTGTCTGATCGGGTCGATCAAGCTGAGGCAGAAAAGTCATGCCTTTGACTGAGCAAAGCGGCTCAATCCAAGCGCTTGGCGCACGTTGATTTGCTCAATTTCATCTTTTGCTATGTTATAATCCGCCAAAATTGACTTGAATGGCGCTTTGATCGATCAGGTGCAAAGATATAAAGTGTAAAAAGCTGCTCAAAATGCAGCTTTTTTTAGTTTTTATCCTCTCGCTCAGGCACATTTACTTCAGTTTCTACCGTTTTAATGTCTTGGTACATTTTGTGAATAGTGAATAGCAAAGATTGAATATCTGATCAGTATGCAATATTCAATCTTGATTATTTGACCACTGGGCCATGCGATTTCTCCCCCATGGCTAGATTTAATTGACCCACTAATAGCTCAACCTCCACAGGAGCTCATCAATGGCAAATCCAAATTCATCTGCGAATTTGTTTGAACGCTTATTTAAACTGAGTGAAAATCACACCAATTTTAAAACTGAACTCCTGGCGGGTTTAACCACATTTTTGACCATGTGTTACATCATCATCGTCAATCCGGGGATCTTGTCACTGACCGGGATGGACTTTGGGGCCGTCTTTGTCGCCACCTGTTTGTCGGCGGCGATTGGTTGTTTTGTGATGGGACTGGTGGCGAACTATCCGATCGCACTGGCGCCGGGTATGGGGCTAAATGCCTTCTTTACCTTTACCGTGTGCCAATCGATGGGTGTGCCTTGGCAGACCGCTTTGGCCGCCGTGTTCGTCTCAGGCTTGGTCTTTATCTCGATCAGTATGTTTAAAATCCGTGAAGCCATCGTTAACTCGATTCCAATGTCGTTGAAGTTTGCGATTGGTGGCGGGATTGGCTTGTTCTTGGCATTGGTGGCACTGAAAAATGCTGGCATTATCGTGCACCAAGAAGCCACCATCGTCGGCTTGGGGGATATCACGCAACCAACCGTATTACTGGTGTTTTTAGGCTTTTTCTTGATCGTGGTCTTGCATCAGTTCAAGGTCAAAGGCGCGATCATCATCAGTATCTTGGCTTTGACTGTGATTTCGACCTTGATGGGCATCAATCAATTTCAAGGCATCGTCGGTGAGATTCCATCGATCCAACCGACCTTGATGCAAATGGACTTTAACGGTCTGTTCACCGCCAGCATGATTGGGGTGATCTTTGTATTTTTCTTGGTGGACTTGTTTGATTCAACCGGCACCTTGGTCGGTGTATCGCATCGTGCTGGCTTGCTCAAAGATGGCAAGTTACCGCGTTTAAAGAAAGCTTTATTTGCTGACTCCACTGCGATCGTAGCCGGTGCTGCACTCGGAACCTCATCCACCACGCCCTATATTGAATCTTCAGCAGGTGTTGCTGCCGGCGGTCGTACTGGTTTGACTGCGGTTGTGGTTGGCGTGTTGTTCTTGTTGTGTTTATTCCTTGCACCTTTGGCACAGACTGTACCGAGTTTCGCCACTGCACCCGCGTTATTGTTCGTCGGTGTATTGATGATTCAGGGCATTACCCAAATTGATTGGGAAGATATTACCGAAGCTGTGCCTGCATTCCTAACCATCGTATTTATGCCATTTACCTATTCCATCGCGGATGGTATTGCGATGGGCTTTATCAGCTATGCCGTGGTGAAACTGTTTACTGGCAAAGCCAAAACGGTTCCGTATATGGTGTGGATTATTGCGCTGTTATGGGTGATTAAGTTTATCGCATTTGGCGGTTAAGCCATCGCGAATGGATTGATCCCAGCGCAAGCGTACAGCGTATAGCGCTATACATTGCATCATCACAGCCGGCAGTTTCTGCCGGCTGTTTTTGTTTTAAGGGATGGGGGCACCGTTTGGCTAGGATGTGAATGTTGAATGTTGAATGGCGAGTGCTGGAGTTTTTAGCAGGAGAGTTGTCGCCGTGGCGTGATCTGTTTAAACTGACGACTCTCGCTTTATCGAACTAATATTGAGGAAAATCATGAATCAACTTGCGCTCATCCGTGCCTTACCCAAGGCTGAACTGCATGTGCATATCGAAGGGACGTTTGAGCCAGAACTGATGTTTGCGATCGCACAGCGTAATCAAATCGAGATTCCGTATGCCAATGTTGAAGCGGTTCGACAGGCCTATGACTTTCATAACTTGCAGTCCTTTTTAGATATTTACTATGCGGGTGCGCAGGTACTGATCCAGGAACAAGATTTCTATGATTTGGCATGGGCCTATTTTGAAAAATGTCATGCGGATCATGTGGTCCACACCGAGATGTTCTTTGATCCGCAAACTCATACTGCACGCGGTATTGCCTTTGAGACGGTATTCAAGGGTTTAAAACGTGCCTGTGTCGATGCAGAAAGTAAGCTTGGCATCAGCAGTGAGTTGATCATGTGCTTCTTGCGCCATTTGAGCGAAGAAGACGCATTTGAAACCTTGGCCCAAGCCCTGCCATTTAAGGATCAGATCATTGCGGTTGGGCTAGATTCGAGTGAGCTTGGTCACCCACCATCCAAGTTTGAACGGGTATTTGCGGCAGCGGCTGAAGCTGGGTTTTTATTGGTGGCGCATGCCGGTGAAGAAGGCCCGGCTGACTATGTGTGGGAGGCTTTGGATCTGCTCAAGGTCAATCGTATCGATCATGGGGTGCGTTCCGAAGAAGACGCGAAGTTGATGCAGCGCCTGATCGCAGAACAGATGCCGCTTACGGTGTGCCCATTAAGTAACTTAAAGCTGTGTGTGGTGGATAATATGCAGCAGCACAATATCCAACGCATGCTACAGCAGGGCGTATGTGTCACGGTCAATTCAGATGACCCATCTTATTTTGGTGGCTATATGAACGATAACTTCGTCGCCATCGCGCAAGCGCTATCTTTGACAGATGCTGAATTAAAACAACTGGCGATCAACTCTTTTACAGCAGCATTTATGCCGGCAGAAAGCAAAGCCAAATGGATCGCTGCAGTTCAGCAGTGTTAAAGCAAGTGCTGGTTGATGAGATGAAAAAAAACCGCGCTTAAGCGCGGTCTTTATACAACATACTTTTCAAGGTGTTGTCTTTATCGATGAAGTGGTGTTTAAGCGCTGCCAAGAGATGTCCAACCACCATAAAGCCTGCAAACCATGACAAATAAATGTGAATCGGTTTGACGATGGCGAGTAGAGCAGGATTGTCTTGCACCAAGCGCGGAATCTCAAATAAATACAACACGGGTGCAGGATGCCCAGCACTCCAACTAAATAAACAACCGGTGATCGGCAGTGCAACCAAGATCAGGTATAAGGCCAAGTGACCAGCATGCGCGATTTTTTTCATCAAGGGTGACATGCTGTCTGGCAACTGCGGCGCTGGATGAGTGTAACGCCAAAAGATCCGTATCACCACCAAGAAAATGATCACTGTGGCAATATTTTTATGTAGGTTAACCACTTGTGCCTTAAATGAACCATCCTGATCGTAACTCAGAAAGTTACCGCTATAAAAGCCGATCAGCCACGCGCTGATAAAGATCAGCGCCATGCTCCAATGCAGCCATTGCGCGGTTCGGGTGTAGTATTTTGATTGTTGTGGCATAACTGTCTCTAGGATTGAATTATTGTCAGATCATAAATTTAGCGTCATCAGCTCACAACCGTAAAAATTGAACAGGCTGTCTCGTATACGAAACGCTAATATCGAAGTTATGCACAATAATATTTTAAAGCGCAGATTATGTCTCATATTTTTATGAAAGTTTTTGTGAACATTTTTGTGAATGTTGCGCTGCTGATGCTGCGCAAGTTTTGTGGATGGTGTTGCTTGATTCTGCATCGTCAGCCCAAGGCGAGGCGGGTGCTTTATGCTAAACTGACTGCCTAAAATTTGCAGCGGAACACAGTGTTGAATACTCAAGAACAGATCTTTCAAGAACAAATCTTTATTGCGGGTGTCGATGAGGCAGGACGTGGGCCCTTGGTGGGATCTGTGGTGGCTGCAGCGGTGATTTTGGACCCGAATCGGCCGATCGAGGGCTTGAATGACTCGAAGAAACTCACAGCAAAAAAACGTGAACTTTTATTTACCGAGATTCAAGAAAAAGCTTTGGCTTGGTCGATCGCTGAAGCCACGCATACTGAAATCGATGAACTGAATATTTTACAAGCGACTTTCTTGGCCATGAATCGTGCGGTGGATGGGCTGAGTATCGCGCCGAACAAAGTGTTGGTCGATGGCAATCAAATTCCCAAAGGCATGCAGATCGACTGTGAAGCCATTGTCGGCGGTGATGCGACGCATATGCAAATCAGTGCCGCGAGTATCTTGGCCAAAGTCAGCCGTGATCGTGATATGCAAGCGCTGGATCAGCGCTATCCGCAGTATGGCTTTGCCAAACACAATGGCTATCCAACCAAGGCACATTTCGCCGCCATCGAAGCACATGGCGTGATTGATGAGCATCGCCGTAGTTATGCACCGGTACGTAAGGCATTGGAAAAGTTATAACAGACCCTAGCGAGCTAGAGAAAATAGAAGCCTAGAAAAATTTAAAGCGGCTTTGAAAGCCGCTTTAATCGTGGGGAGATTCATGACTTAACGATTGAAATTATTCTGGGAAAAATTATCGTCTTCAAACGAAGGTTGATAATCTTGATCTAGGTGTTGAAGGTGTTCATGCATCGCACGTTCATGTTGAATTCGTTGATAGATTTCTTCACGATGCACAGATACTTCTTTCGGCGCATTCACACCGATACGAACCTGATTACCTTTTACACCAAGCACAGTAACACTGACTTGATCCCCAATCATTAATGTTTCTCCGACACGACGGGTCAGAATCAGCATGTTTATCTCCTTGCTTAAACGCTAAACCTGCGATAGTTTT
>JASLJB010000219.1 GCA_030152605.1 Acinetobacter sp.
GGAAAAAGTCATGGGTACAGCAATTGTTATTGCCAAAAAAAGCAACGATCCAAGCCAAGAGATTGTTTTACATTCACAGTTTGCCAATCGCCACGGTTTGATCGCCGGCGCCACCGGCACAGGCAAGACCATCACCCTCAAGGTGCTGGCGGAACAGTTTTCCAAGCTTGGTGTGCCGGTATTTTTAGCCGATGCCAAAGGCGATGTGTCGAGCATGGCTCAGGCGGGTGAAAGTAACCCGAAGTTTCAAGCGCGTATCGCCAGCCTCGGCATTGAGTCGATCGAGTTCTCTGCTTCGCCGGTGTTGTTTTGGGATGTGTTTGGCCAACAGGGGCATCCAATCCGTACCACCGTGTCGGAAGTGGGTCCGTTATTGCTGGCGCAGATGCTGAATCTAAATGACACCCAACAAGGCGTACTCGCCGCAGTGTTTCGTATCGCAGATGATCAAGGCCTGCTATTAATCGACTTTAAAGACCTCAAAGCCATGCTCAGCTATGTCAGTGAAAATAGCAGCGCACTCAAAGCCGAATACGGCAACCTCTCGCCTGCTAGTCTCGGTGCGATTCAACGTAACTTGCTGGCGCTGGGAGATCAGGGCGGTGAGCAGTTCTTCGGTGAACCGAGCCTCGACATCATGGACTTTATTCAGACTGACAGCCAAGGTCGTGGCAACATCAATCTCTTGGCAGCAGACAAGCTGATGAACACCCCGAAACTGTATGCGACTTTTTTACTATGGATGCTATCCGAACTGTTTGAAAAGCTGCCCGAAGTCGGTGATCTCGATCAACCCAAACTGGTGTTTTTCTTTGATGAAGCACACTTGCTGTTTAACAATGCCAGTCCAACCCTACAAGACAAGATCCAACAAGTGGTTCGCCTGATCCGCTCTAAAGGAGTCGGCATTTATTTTATTAGTCAAAGTCCATTGGATATCCCCGAAGCGGTGTTGGGTCAGCTGGGCAATCGCATTCAACATGCACTCAGAGCCTTTACCCCCAAAGACCAAAAAGCCGTCAAGACCGCAGCCGAGACCTTTCGCGCCAATTCCGAATTTAAAGTCGATGCTGCGATCACTGAATTGGCAGTCGGCGAAGCCTTAATCAGCTGTCTAGATGAGCAAGGCACACCACAAATCGTTGAGCGCGGTTTGATCATGCCGCCCTATTCTTCGTTTAGCCCGATCTCAAGTGAGCAACGCCAAGCCTTGATGCAAACCAGCATCATTGCCGGTATTTATGAGCAAGCCATCGATCGTGATAGCGCCTATGAGATGCTACAACGCAAAGTCACTGAAAGTGCGCAGCAGCAACAGGCTGAAACTCTCGCGGCGGAACACGCCAAAGCGCAGGAGGCGCTTGCCAAGCAACACGCCAAAGAACAACAGGCCTTAGAAAAACAGCAAACCAAAGCCGAAGAACTGCAAATCAAAGAACAACTGCGCTTGCAAAAAGAGCAACAGAAACAAGCTGAACGCGAGGCAGAGCAACGCGCCAAACTGACGCAAGATATCGTCGGCACCTTTGCCAAAAGTGCAGCGCGCAGCCTCGGTGGCCCGAGTGGTCAGAAATTAGTGCGCGGCCTACTGGGTTCACTGTTTGGTAAACGCTAAGCGCGTGGCACCTCCTCAACCCTACCTCCCCCCCGATGGCATACCATACCTAGTCATGACCACTTTTAGCTGACCACTACATACGATAAATGTCGTCGAGGGACGTGTGGTATGGGAGCTTTTCTCATTCCATTTTTATCTTTTTTCACTAATCCTTAATCTTTTTATGGTTTTATTTAGATTGTATATTTACAAAGCACGATTAAATATGTATTTTAAATACACCTTCTAGCCAACCAGGTGATCCTCGCCATGATGAATGCACAACAAATTGAATTGGTCAAAAGCACTGTTCCTGTACTGCGTGAGAATGGAGTGGCATTGACCAGCTATTTCTATAAACGCATGCTCGGCAATCACCCTGAACTGAAAAACGTATTTAACCTCGACAGTCAAAACTCAGGTCGTCAGCCTCGCGCCTTGGCTGCTGCGGTACTGGCCTATGCTGAAAACATTGAAAATCCAAGTGTATTGGCCAAAGCCATTGAGCACATCAGCAGCAAGCACGTCAGCCTAGCGATCCAGCCGGATCAATATGCGATCGTAGGTGAAAACTTATTACACTCGATCAGTGAAGTCTTGGATGTGCCATTTGAGTCCGATCTCATCGCCGCATGGAAGCAGGCTTATTTACAATTGGCAGATATCCTGATCAATGCTGAAAAGCAAAAATATGACACGCTCAATGCACAGACTGGAGGTTGGTCAGGTTGGAGAGGCTTTGAAATCGCTGCGATCCAATCCACTGACGCGGGCCACGTATTTACCGTGAAACCAAGTGACCAACAACAAATTATCGCAGCACAAGCAGGCCAATATATCTCGGTCAAAGTCAAAGTGCCGCAACATGACTTGCAGCAGCCGCATCAATTTACCCTGCAAAATAACGGCGAGCAGGATTATCAGTTCTTGGTCAAAGCTGCAGAAAATGCGACTGAATTCTCTGTTGCCAATATCTTGTTAGCGCATTATAAAGTCGGCGATCAAGTTGAGCTCAGCGCGCCATTAGCGAAATGATCAAGACATCAGCATAATCGAGTCGCAACGCCAAGCATTCCCCTTGGCATTGCACTACTGCTGCTTCACGATAAAGACCCTCATGTGAGGGTCTTTTTGATCTCGGCTTTAGATTTCATTTCTCTCCCGAATCAAGCTATGATTGCCCGATGACCTCTATAGACGCGCCACACGCCACCGCTATGCAACCCAACTTTTGTGTCACTGAATCATGCAACTGAATAAGTTTACTGACTATGCTTTAAGGATCTTGTTGTCGATTGCACGACCGCGAGATACGCCGTATACCATTGCCGAAATTGCACAAAAGCTGCAAGTTTCGCAAAACCATTTGGTTAAAATCGTGCACTTTATGGCCAAGCAAAATTGGCTGGTCACCAGTCGTGGCAAAGGTGGCGGTTTACGTCTCAATCCCCAGGCTTTGGAACTCAAACTCGGTCAAGTGGTCAGGATCTTACAAGGTGATCAACAGATCGTAGAATGTCACAACCCACCGTGTGTGCTGCGCAGCCACTGCGGTTTAAAGGGAATTTTAGATCATGCGCAGTTGGCGTTTTATCGTGATTTGGATCAATACAGCTTAGGCCAAGTACTGAGTGCAACACCAAGTGCTGCGCCTGAACTGGGCTTGATTGCGGTACAAAGCATTTAAAATAAGCAGTGAAAACCAAGAAACAATTTGATTCAAGCCACGATTGGGTGCAGACATATTCGCGTCAAGATTTGAGTTCCTATATAATGAACGCCGTTGACGATTAAGTTTGAAGTTAAATTATGCATCGCAGTAGTGGAAAGTCGAGAAACAGTAAGACAGCTAACGCACCGAAACAAAAGATCAGTTATGAGAAAAAAGTCGACTCTGCGATTTCTGCCTATTCGTCATCTTCTCTAAATTGGTTACGCCAAGCTGAATTTTTAATGAGTGCACCAAAGCTCAGTATCTGTGTCGAAGACACCGGATATGAGATCGCATTTGCTGGTCGTTCTAATGCCGGTAAATCCAGCGCCATCAATGCCATCACCAATCAAAAACAGTTGGCAAGGGCCTCTAAACGTCCCGGCCGTACCCAGATGATTAACTTTTTTAGCTTGGGTAATCCCGATCAGCGCTTGGTCGATCTCCCTGGTTATGGTTATGCGGCCGTGCCTGAAGCCATGAAGTTGGTGTGGCAAAAAGAACTTGAAAATTATTTGATTCACCGTAAAAGCCTACAAGGCTTGGTGTTATTGATGGATATCCGTCATCCACTACAACACTTTGACATCATGATGCTGGAATGGGCACATTCGCGTCGCCTGTTCGTGCATGTGTTGTTGACCAAATCCGATAAACTCAATCGCGGTCCAGCCAGCAAGGTGCTCCTTGAAGTGCAACAACAGTTGAAGAAAATGAATCTGAATTTCTCGATTCAACTGTTCTCTTCGATGAATAAAGAAGGACTTGAAGAATTGGCTTCGGTGATGGCGGGTCGTCTCAACTACACCTTAGATCAAACGATAGGCTTTGACTTGGATAATATTCCAACCCTATCTGAAGATGATGTCGCTGAGGATGCTGATCAGGATCTTGCAGTAGACGTTTCAGAAGCTGAACAGCTTGACCCTGAAGGCCTTAAAGCAAATACCGATGCCTTCGATGCTGCTGATCAGCGCGATCCAAACAGCAAATAAAACAGCAATCACAAACACCGACGAAACCAGCCGGAGTCATCTCCGGCTGGTTTTTTTACGGTCTTTAAAAAACTTGGGACGCGCTATTGAATGGCCTGCTCTCCAAAACATTGTCAGACAATATTCATCACCTATTGATATTTCGATGTCCTGTATTGCTACAGGTAAATCAGGTCTGTTTCCTATACTCAATTTAACTTGAGATAAGTTGCTCATAAAAATATAGGAATCAGTGATGACGTTATTATCCCGCTTAAAAAATTCTAAATTAGGCTCGTCGATTCAATATCACATTAAACCGCGCAAAGTGAAGTTTGAATGGCAAGATACCCCGATTGACTGGGTGCCGAATCAACCCTTTGCCAGCTATTTTATCAATGAAATTAATATGATCTTACCTGCGGGTGAGTTTTGGTTCTGCCGCCTCTACAACAAAGTCTTACCACAAATCACAGATCCCAAACTCGCAGAAGATGTGCGGGCTTTTATCCGCCAAGAAGCCATGCATGCGCAGGCACATAACTCAGCCAACAAAGAGTATTTAACTGAGCGTCAGATCGATGTACAGCGTAACCTCAAGGTCATGGACTATGTGTTTACTCGAATTCTGGCTGATGACCCGATGGGGAAAAAAATGCCCAAAATGCTGGAGCGACAATGGGATCTGTTCCGTCTCGGTATCGTGGCCACGGTGGAGCACATGACCTGCGTCTTGGGTAAATACGTGCTTTATAACCAATACTGGGAACAGCTGGGTGCAGATCCCAACATGCTGGATCTGGTGAAGTGGCATGGCGCAGAAGAAATCGAACATCGTAGTGTCGCCTTTGATGTCTATCGTCATTTGGGCGGCAGCTATATCGGCCGCTATTATCAAAGTGTGATCGTGATTGGTTTGGTGCTCGGACTCTGGGTCGATGGCGCGGCGAACATCCTCAAACAAGATCCACGTTTTAAAGATCAGCGACCAGCCGTATATAAGCCGTGGATTTGGTTGGAGTGGCATCGCATCTCGCAAAAAGACAATCGCCTCCTGCCCAATCCACTCTGGTTGATCTCGCAACAGCTTGGCTATTTGATGCCTTGGTATGATCCCGTGCATGAAGCCAAAACCGAAGATGCCCTCGCCTATTTAGAACGTTCACCCGCAGCCAAACGCGCCCTACCCAAAGTTGCAGCCTAAGCCTGGGCGTTGGCTTGCTGTCCTTGAGGGTCATGCAGATCCTCTTGGGTATGATGATCAACCACCACGCTGATCATAATATCTCCCTGCACATTGACCACGGTACGTACCGTATCCAATAAGCGATCAATCGGCAATAAGATCGCGATCGCCTCAGCAGGCAAGCCCACAGACTGTAAGACCATGATCATAGTGACCATGCCTGCACTCGGAATGCCCGGTGCACCTAAAGATGCAATCATCGCGGTCAAACACACGATCAACTGTTGGGTCAGACTCAACTCCAAGCCCATCAAATTGGCAATAAACAATGCCGCAGCCGCCTCATACAGTGCGGTACCATCCATATTTAGCTGCGAACCCAGTGGGATCACAAAACCCGCAGTTTGCGGACGCACGCCTAGATTTTGCTGTGCGCATTGCATCGACAATGGCATGGTCGCAGAACTAGAACTGGTGGCAAAAGCAGTGATCAAAGCAGGACGTGCCCCTTTGAAAAAACGTAACGGATTCATCCCGCCAAAGATCCACAGCAACACTGGCAGCACCACCAAACCATGAAATATGGTGGTGCCGGTCACCACCAAAGAAAACTCCAGCAGACGACTCAGTACAGAAATATCCTCAGTGGCGATCAGCTTGGCCAATAGTGCAAAGATCCCCAGTGGTGCTAGTTTCATCACCCATGAAATCATCAGCATCATCATTTCAAAGAACTGCTGACTCAGGCTGCGCACAGTCTTAAAGCGCTCACCACCCGTCACCAAGGCCACACCGATCAATAATGCAAATAACACCACGGCGAGCACATTGCCCTCCGAAAATGCCTTAAAAGGATTGATCAGGGTATTTTGAATAAAGTTGGTCAGAAATGACGATGGCGTTAAAGTATCCGGCGTTTGATGCTGTGCCATCGCCTCTTGAAATAAAGCGATATCAACACCCTTGCCGACCTCAAACAGATGCGCACTGCCGAGTCCCAAGATCAGCGCCAAAGTGGTGGTGGTCGCAAAACACAGTAAGGTGATCTTCCAGACTCGCCCCAACTGACCGCCCGATTGTAGATTGGACACCCCAACCACGATCGAGCTAAAAATCAGCGGGATTAACAGCATTTTTAGTAAACCAATAAAAATACTGCTGGCGATATTGAGACCATACAGACTGCTCTCAACAAAAGCGCCTGTAGGGATTGAATTCAGGAAAAAACCAAAAGCGACACCAAAAATGGCGGCGACTAATATTTGAGTATTGAGGCTCATTGCTTTTCAATTATTTTTAGTTTGCTTGGCTGCACTATGCCACGACTTGAGTGTGCAATCGAGAGCCTCCAGTCAAATTAATCAGAATACTATTATCAAAATATCGATAAAACAGAGGCGATTAATTTAATCGCCTCTAGATCTTGAAGTCTACTTACTGCGTTTCGATTTCGCGCACTCGGATCAAACCTTCTTGCGTGGTACTACACACCAGCTCGCCGTTTTGCCACATGCGGCCAAAGTTCAGACCACGCGAACTGGCGCTGACCGTGGCCTCCATGTCATACAGCATCCACTGATCTGCACGCACCGGTTTATGAAAATAAATCGCATGATCGATACTGGCGCACTGCACACTCGGCGATAAATAATTTAAACCATGCGGTCTTAATGCCGTCACCATTAAGGTGTAATCCGAATAAAACGCCACGATCGCTTGATGCAGGGAAATATCCTCCAATACATCAGCCGGCAATTCACCATGGGTTTTTAAATAATGCGCATAGTTTGGCGCTTCAGGCTGCGGCTGAAAGGGATTACTTTCCTGAATCGGGCGGATTTCCACCTGACGCGGACGCATAAAGGCTTTACGAATATTCTCAGGGATAAAATCCACTAGATTTTCTTTGAGTTTCTGCTCACAGATCAGCGTTTCTGCCGCGGGATAGTCAGGCGCTTCAATCTGATAATTAATCCCGTCTTCAGGATGAGCAAAAGACACCATGGCCGAGAAAATGGTACGACCATGCTGGATGGCGCGGACTTGACGACTCAGGAAACTACGACCATCACGCAGTTTCTCGACTTCGTAAATAATCGGTGCATTGACATCGCCACCATACAGAAAATAGGCATGCAATGAGTTGACTGGACGATCTGCAGTATAAGCGGCCGCACGTAATGCCTGACCGAGCACTTGTCCACCAAAAACACGTTTCCCGACTAAATTACGGCTTTGACCACGGAATATATGTTCTTCAAGTTTCTCTAATGTTAAAAGCTCTACCAATTCTTGGGTCAGTTCATTCATACTTAGGCTATCCTTTTTGATCTTGATGTGCGGATCCTGACTTATGAAACTTAATTTATGGATCCTGTTGATCATGACTTAATTTGATTGATGATGATTTAAATTAATCGAGCTGCGCGCTATTTTGCCATAACTTTAAAGTAAATATCGCGGCCTTGATTGACTATATTGTCATATTCGTTATTTGATATAATCCGAACAAATACATTTTTTATAATACCCCGCATTCACTCATACCCAGGCGATGCCAGGTAGAGCATATGATGTTCTGAGTGAAATGAATTAAGATGTTTCCCCATTTGGTTCCCAACGGCTGCGTCATTCGCTAGGAGTTTTTATGTCCAAGAGTAGTTTTGGTCAAATATATCGTCGACTTTCCAGTAAACTACTTGACCTTGTGGTCACGCCGCACGTGCTTGGCGAAGTTCCTCAAGACAGCAGTCTAAATACCACAGATGCACATGCTGGCGCAGAGTCTATCCCAGGCACGCAGAAAGTCACCTGTTATATATTACAAAACTATTCACGCAGTAATGCGCTGGTGGTCGATGGTGAAACCCGTCGCCTGAAGTTACAGCCTGCACTAGATGCCATGACTTTGGGTGAACATCGCGAACGTACTGCGGTGATTTTTTTACAGCATCAAGATGAAACCAATCTGCTCAACCCACCGAATTATGCATTTCCACCACGCCTGATCCGTCTGATTGAATTATTAGAAAAAAATCCTGAGCTGGATGTGGATTTGGTGCCGGTGACCGTCCTTTGGGGACGCACTCCAGACAAAGAAGACTCTTTATTTAAACTTCTATTTACTGATACTTGGGCCACACCCAGCAAGGTTAAACAGTTAATGAATATTGGTCTGCATGGTCGCCAGTCTTATTTGGAATTCCATCCTGCCCAATCGCTACGCAGCATGGTTGAGTTTGCCACAGAACAACATCCGAACCTGTCGCCTGCCACTTATATCATCAATCAACTGAATGACTTCTTAGACCGTCAACGTGAAGTGGTGCTCGGTCCCGATTTATCAGACCGTCGTAACGTGATGCAGTCTTTGATCAAATCCCAAGACGTTCAAGACGCCATCCGCAAAGAAAGTATCCGTGCCAAGATCAGCATGGTCGAAAGTGAGCGTCGTGCGATTGGCTTCGTCAATGAAATCGCATCTGACTACTCAGCCTCTGCCGTGCGTTTTGCCGATATGGCACTGACGCGTCTATGGACGCAACTCTATGATGGGGTTGAAGTACATAACTTTAGTACCGTGCGTGAACTGGCCAAAGACTACGAAATTATTTACACCCCTTGTCATCGCAGCCATATCGACTACTTACTCTTGTCCTATGTGATTTATCGTCGTGGTTTGATGGTGCCGTATATCGCCGCGGGTGATAACCTCAACCTCCCCTTTGTCGGTCAATTGTTGCGTGGTGGTGGTGCCTTCTTTATCCGTCGTTCATTCCGCGGTAATGCACTCTATACCTCGGTGTTTAAAGAGTATCTCTACAGCATCCTGTCACGTAACACCCCACTGGAATACTTCATCGAAGGTGGACGTTCGCGTACCGGTCGTCTACTGCCACCGAAAACGGGCATGTTGGCCATGACCGTACATGGGCATTTACGTGGCAAGTCTAAACCGATCGTGTTTGTACCCACCTATATTGGTTATGAACGTTTGATGGAAGGCTCGACTTATGTGGGTGAGATGCAAGGCAAACCCAAAGAAGCTGAATCTATCTTTGGGATCTTGGGCACGCTGAGAAAAATTGAACGTATCTTTGGTAAGGTTCACGTCAACTTTGGTGAGCCAGTCTTCTTAGACAAGTTACTCAAAGAACACGGCGCCGATCAGATTCATATCGCGCATAACGATGACCCAATCCCGCCGGAAGTGTCTGCGGCAGTCAACAGCTCCGCCAATGCGATCCTAGAAAACATTAACCGTGCAGTAGTGATCAATCCAGTGTCTTTACTGTCCTTGATCCTATTGGCCACGCCGAAACATACTTTAGATGAAGAGATCTGTATCAAGCAGCTCGACACCTATCGTAAGTTGGCGTCTGCCCTGCCGTATGATGAACGCACACAGATCACGCCATTGTCTGGCAAAGAGATCATTGCCTACGGTCTCAAACTCAAACTGATCAAACGGGTCCAACATGTGCTCGGGGATATTATTGGGATTGAGGACAACCAAGCGATTCTATTGACCTATTTCCGCAACAACATCTTGCATGCCTTTATCTTGCCATCACTCATCGCAGCTTTGGTTGAGCACAATGGTCGTATCCATCGCAACGACTTAAGCAATGTCATCCGCACCCTGTATCCGTTCTTAAAAGCAGAGCTGTATTTAAAATGGAAAGATGACGAACTCCAAGATCAGATTGATCTCTATGTCGATGCTTTGGCTGCAGCACATTTAATCATGCTGGATGCTGAAGGCTGTCTCAACAGCCCAGTACGCAATACTGAAGATCACAACCAGCTCACGGTGTTGGCTGCGCCTGTGATGCAAAGCCTTGAACGCTACTACATGACTTTGGCACTGATCACACAACGTGGTTCGGGCAATATCTCGACCAGACAGGTTGAAGAACTCAGTCATCTGCTCGGTCAGCGTTTGTCGGTGTTGTATGAGTTCAACTCACCTGAGTTCTTTGACAAGGCACTGTTCCAAAGCTTTATCAAAGTGCTGACCCAACAAGGCTATATCAGTACCAATGAAGAAGGCGCGCTCACCTTTGACGATCAGTTCCGCAACGTCGCCCAGTACGCTAACTTAGTATTGGATGATGTGACCTTGCAAATGTTGCAACACATCACCTCATTCACCGATGAAGAGCTGAAAGCGGCCATCGATGCCGTCGCCGCACAGAATGCGAAAAAACGTTTAAAGCGTAAAAAGAAATAAATTTAATCCTGTCACGCCCAAAGCCACTCCATCGAGTGGCTTTTTTTAAGCAATTTTTAACTATTTTTTTTCAAAGTGGCGCTTTGGGTCTGTTGCAACATGGCCCAATAGTTCTGAAAACAATCCTGATATTGCAACTCAAAGCCTGTGTCGCGCATACGCGTGGCGTGTATTTTCTTGCCGCTGACCACATCCCCCAGCAAACTTAATTCGGGCAGTTGTAACTGCTGCTGAAACCATTGAATCGTTTCATGTAAAGCGGTAGGTCGCCCATCACTTACGATATACGACGATGCAGGTTGTTCCACGTGAATCAATCCTGCCAAGAAGCGCGCTAGATCCTCGATATGAATCCGATTACTCCAGTGGATTCGATCGTAGCGCTGGGTGTTGTGTGCCAGCTTGATCATCCGTGCCACTGAATTGCCATAGATGCCACTTGGACGGATGATGATGACCTGTTGCGGATAGCGTGCTTGCCACAACTGTTCCATCTGTAATAACCATTGTCCCTGTTCATCGCTGGGTTTGATCGGACTCAGATCATCAATTGTTTCGCCTTGATTTTCCCCATAGACGCGGGTCGAAGACACGACAATAATTCGCTTAATCGGATGCTGAGCGAGTGCCGCAGCAATCGCGGCGACGGAGTTCACATAGGTATTTTGATAGGCGCTCGAATCCCCTTGCCCTGGTGACAACAACACATAAGCAACATCGATAGGGGCCAAGCCAGTGAGATTGAGCTGATGCACATCTTGGATCAGATGGGTTGCGCCATCGGCGGGTTTCGGGCTGCGACTGATTGTGCTAATTTGATGCTCAGCGCCAAATAAATGTTTGGCAACGCGCTGAGATGTTTTACCATAACCCACAAATAGTATATGCATTAAATAACCCAACTTACTGAACGAATTGAAAAAGATGAGAGGGCATGCCAACAGTCCATCAATTGCAAGGGGTCGGCCCTGCTGCTGCAGCTTTATTGGAAAAGCTCAATATTCTGACCATCGATGATCTATTGTTTCATCTGCCACGTGATTACGAAGATCGTAGCACGATCATTGCGATGAACCAATTAAGCGTCGGGCGGAGTTATCTACTCGAAGGCATCGTCAAATCAGTCGAATATCCACCGGGTAAACGCAACTCGATGGCGATCTTGCTACAAGATGATTTCGGCAAAGTGACCTTACGCTTCTACCACATCTATAAGGCTCTCACCGATCGCGCCCAAGTGGGTAACCGCCTGCGTATCTTTGGTGAGGTTCGGGTCGGGGCACGCGGTTTAGAGCTCTATCATCCTGAAATTCAACTCATCAGCTCACACACGGCTCTACCCAAAACCCAACTCACGGCGATTTATCCGAGTACCGATGGACTGACCCAGCCCAAATTACGTGACTACGTCAACAAAGCACTGCAATTGCACAGTGATGAACTGGTCGAACTGGTGCCGGAAAAACTCAGTAATGGCTATGCACTCAGTCAAGCCCTGCACTATATCCATCATCCACCGGTGGATGCCAATATGCTGCAGTTGGCCCAAGCCACGCACCCTGCACAACAACGCCTGATCTTTGAAGAACTGGTCGCGCATCAGATTAGCTTACTCAGTCGCCGTGCTTATATTCAGCATATTCAAGCTCCTGCTTTTGCACCCAGCCGCAGATTGCTCAAGCAACTGCTGGCACAACTGCCATTTGAAATGACCCAGGCACAAAAACGCGTCAGCAAAGATATTTTGCAGGATCTATCGCAACCCAAACCCATGCTGCGTTTGGTGCAAGGCGATGTCGGTGCCGGTAAAACACTGGTTGCAGGTGTGGCAGCCTGCCATGCGCTTGAGGAAGGCTGGCAAGTGGCACTGATGGCGCCGACGGAAATTTTGGCGGAACAGCATTATCTTAATTTCAAAAAATGGTTTGAACCACTTGGACTGCAAGTGGTCTGGCTGGCCAGTCGACACAAAGCCAAAGCGCGCGCTGAAATCGAACAACAGGTCAAAGATGGCAGTGCGCATTTGGTGGTCGGGACACATGCCCTATTTCAAGACCATGTTGAATTCAACAAATTGGGCTTGGTGATCATCGACGAACAACATCGCTTTGGCGTCGATCAACGTCT
>JASLJB010000313.1 GCA_030152605.1 Acinetobacter sp.
ACAACAACCAACATCGCAACCGCCGGCAGTACGGCAACCGCCATTAGCACCGCAATCCACAATACAACAAGCGCCTTCGCAAAAATCAGTGCCACAACAACCAACAGCGCAACCATCGGCAGAGACACAAGCGCCGGCAGCGCCGCAACCGGCTGTACAACCGGCACAGCAGCCCAAAGCACAGCCCTTACAATCGGGAGCAAGCCCGCAGCCACCAACAGCGCCGCCTGCTGTAACGCCAGCGCCGCCAAGTTCTTCAGCGCAGATGACTCCTTCGCGCCAAGCCGCAGCGCTTCAAGTACAGCAGCCTAAACAGCAACCGGCCGTTCAACAAAAAACAGTGCCTCAAGTTCAACCGCCGCGACAAACAGCAACGCAACAGTCGGTAGCGCCTGGGAGCTCAGCATCTGCAACATTCACAGCGCCACGTCGTCCAGCAGTGTCAGTGTTACAACCACAACACAGCAGCGAGATGAGTCAGGCCACCGCACCGGGTCTGGCCGCGTCGATGCCGGATGCAGGGCAGCATGTGATTTTGAGTGCCAGTCCGTCAAAAACTACAGTCGATCCGAATGCGGAAAAAAACTTTACTGAAATCGATGGCGAACGTTATGTCGATGCCGAGTATCTCGAACAGCGTGAGTTTAATCTCGAAGGCAAGAAGCGCTTTTATGTGATGCCCGAAGTCGGTGGCTCGGGCACCCATCGTATGCAAACTGTAGAACGTGAAAAGGGCATTACCGCATCGATCTTGGGTGCATGGCGCAATAAAGATCCGCTGGTGGATCTGCCCAAAGCCTTGGCTCCCCAGTATCACCGTATGCCGCAACAAGAGGTGGTGGATGCGTTGGAACAGTCTTGTTTCGCGGGTAAAAAGATCGACAAAGCCAAAACCTTGAGTCACAAAAACCGTGATATCGGCTTTTGGCCAGTGGCCCCGATCAGCGATAACTTTAGTTATGAGGTGGCGCGGATCGACGCCAATATTGATGAGATCTTGTTTACTTCCTATGCCTCTAGTCAAAAAATCCCGACCTATTACTGGCCCTTGGTGGTATTTCTGGATCAGCAAGGCTGCGTGATTGAAGGTGTGAGTGGCTTTAAAAACCAACAAGCAGAGCAAAGCAAATTTCAATATGCCTCACTCGAAGGCGTACTAAAAAAACCACAAGGCGCGGTGTATCTGTTTGTGACCCCGCTGGCCTCCGCGATCGATCTCGATGCATCACAACTGTCCAATCAAGGGCAATTTAAATTGAGTGTGATTCGATGATGCAGTGCCGGGTTTAACCCTAGCGACTCCAAGATATTTGAACATAAACATAAAATAGGATCGAAAAACGACATGACACAGCAAAAAATAATACGCCCCTTGGCATTCACTGGATTGGTTTCTTTGCTGGCTGCCTGTGGTGGCGAAAGTGCCACCATCAATGAAAACCCGAATAACAGTGGTCCAAAAACCTCAACCAATGGTTGCTTGGCCTCTTCGAATCAATGCCAAACCTTTGTGTTGGACTATCCCGCGTCTGGGATTAACTTTGACTGTAAAAGTGACGACAAGAATCACTTTAATACGGAGCTGATTCAAAACGTAGTCACCGGCGGTTGTGGGATTCAAGACACGGCCAAATTTTATATTCAAGGCCCGAGCACCGATAAGCGTATCAGTCTGGGCGAGGTTAATCTTGGTAGCCTCAATCCGAAATATACCGTAGGCCAGCCGACCCAAGTGGGCTTGCTGGATATCGCGGTAGGCATGACTGGAAAACCCGCGCTCAACAACAATCTCGAAGATGAGACCTTTCGGGTCTTGGTGGCGTTGGTTCGGATCTTTCAAAGCATCGCAGTTGAACAGAACAAAGACTTGGTCGGTGACCTACAACCGGTGAATCTAGATGATCAGTTTAAAAATGAACTGAGCAAACTTGAGTCTTCGATCGATGTGAAGAGTTTTGTTGATGGCAGCTATGAAGCCAAGTTAAAACCGTGGTTGGACGTGTCTGGTGTTGATCAGCAACAGGCAGTTCAGGTGGCGCAGCAGTTGCTGAATCTGTCTAATGTAAATATTTACATTGCTGAGTTTTTATCGATGACCGGTGCCAATCTGGATCTGGCGGGCTTTACTGGTAAAGGCGATTTGGGCAATGAATCGATCGCCAGTTTATATTCCTTGACCACACGTCAGGGACAGACATTGGGCTATGCCTTGCAATGGACCGGTAAGCCTTTAAATACCGGCACCGAAGCGGCGCCGAATATCTCGCGTATGAATCTCATCACCCAAGTCCAGCCGCAAAAACTCAATGCTGAGGCGCAGCTGAATTGGATCAATCCGCTCTCCAAAAAAATCGGCCAAGCCTTAGAGTTGGCGACTGCGGCGAACAGTAGCGATCGCATGCGTCTTGAACAAGGCACTTTCTTTAATGGCACCACCATTCCGGGCAATGAGTCGCTGTATAAATTTACCACCGGCTATAAACAAGGCCCGGCTGATCCAAGTGTCTATGGCAAATGGAGTCAGCGTTTAGGCGGCGAGCAGTTTAGTGGTTCGATCGATATCTTTAGAAGTAATCCAGCGGCGTATTTGGATCGTCGCGTGTTCTTGACCCCGAATACCGTACACAAGGGGGAGCAATATATCTTCCCATTGTATGCCACCTTAACTTTTGATTATGGAACACAAACCACCTTGGCGCCTGAAAAGCTCAGTATCGTGATCGAAGCCAATGGCGATATCCGCACCAATATGGCCAGCACTGAGCAGCTTGCCTCCAATCAATGTGGCGTGGTCGATCCAGTCACGCTGAAAGATAACCTCGGCGTGCAGCAATACATCATCGGGACCAGCGGTGCGACCAATTTCACCGAGAGCGATAAGTCAGTGACGGTGCGTATGATCTTGGCCAATCCGATCTTTAAAAATCTCGATGGTGCGGTGGTCGGTCTCAACCAAGTGTTTATTTCCAACACCGTGGCGGGTGAGGCTGGCGGTTATGTGGCTGGTGGAGTGCGCTTAAATCTACAAAACTTGATCGTGGATAGAAATACCACGCGGGGTATCAATATCACCGGTTGGAATGCTGGCGGTGCAACCGCGGCCGAGTGGAGCAATATGCTGGCGGTGATGCAGGTGGTGTATAACACCGCCAATCCGGACAAGATCGGTCAGGCCGAGCGCGACTTGGCCCTACGCAATGGCGGACGTATCAATATCGAATTGCCACAATGCTATAACGTTAAAACCAAAGTGTAGTTTCAATTGTAATTTCAGGAACTTGAACCCTTGGGTCTTCGGCATGGCTGCCTGGATTCAAGGGTTTCGTGTTTGGGGGGGAGGAGGATGATGCTAGACTTTTGCTCAACAACTTAGGATACAGTGAGTAGATTAACCGGTGTGATCGAGACGAGAGCCGAGAGTTTCTAGATGCATCGGAAAGTTTTGCTGTTTTTGATCGGCATAAAAATGTCTTAAAGTACGCTCAACACTTGGAAAGGCCAATTGCTCCCAAGGAATCTCATCCTCAGCAAACAAACGTGACTCAATGGTTTCCTCACCAGCACCGAACTGACCCTCGATCAGTTTGGCCTTAAACAGCACATAGATTTGACCGATCCGCGGAATATTGTACATACAGTAGAGATGTTCAATCTCGACTTCTGCTTCGGCTTCCTCACGGGTTTCCCGCGCTGCACCTTGTTCCATGGTTTCATAGAGTTCCATATATCCGGCAGGCAGTGTCCATAAACCATAACGCGGTTCGATCGCACGTCGACACAACAAGACTTTGTTTTGCCATGTCACCAAAGCACCACAAATGACTTTGGGATTCACGTAATGAATAAAACCACAGCTGACGCAAACTTGGCGGAGTTGATGATCACCTAAGGGGATTTGTTCTTGTGTTGGATGCCCACATGCAGTACAGAAACTCATAAGCTTCAAGGAAAATTAGCGATGGCTCAGCATAACTGAAAATTTCAGCATGCGCATCATTTCTAGCCTTATCTGTGAGATTTACGCTATGATGATTTGATAACAAGCAATAACAAAATGAGGTCATACTGAAAGAAAATGTCGGATCAATTGTTAACCCGTGTATTAGAGCAGCGTCTACGCTTTGCGCGACGAACACGACCTGCACATGCTGCGGTGTTAATTGCCATTACCCAAGAAGCAGAACCCAAAGTGTTACTGACACGTCGTTCGATCTATCTCAACAACCATGCCGGTGAAGTGTCTTTTCCGGGGGGTAAACGTGATCCTACCGATCTGAGTAATATTGATGTGGCGCTGCGAGAAGCGTGGGAAGAAACCGCGCTCAATCCTTTTGATGTCAAACTGATTGGCGACTTACCCATGGAGCGTGCCAAAAGTGGGATCTTGGTTAAACCAGTGGTGGGTTTGATTCCGCCCGAAGTGGAACTGATCGCGCAACCGACCGAAATCGACCGAATCTTTTTTGCCTCCTTAAGCGATCTGATCGCTGCACAGCCGATGCCTTATGAAGTGCGCTTGGCGCGACAATCGATTTATTTTCCAAGCTTGCAGGTTGAAAACGAAGTGATCTGGGGCTTGACTGCGCGCATCCTGATTTCTTTATTTCAATATGGCTTGGACGTGCATAAACAGTGGCCTTTCTTACTTAACTCACCGGCCTTTAAGCCGCGAATATTTGAACAACTCAAGAAAAAACATAAGTAAAGTTGAAGATCAAGCGCAATTGTTGAGTTCAGCAGCACACGTTGTTGCATAGACATCGCGGCGCTGGCTGGATATAAACTGGGTCGATGGACGAAATAACAAATAGGATGCTTGAGTATGATGTACAAATTTAAAGGCCATGCGCCGAAAGCCTTGACTCAACCGTGGGATGGTTGGGCCGCAGACAATGCCACCGTGATCGGTCAAGTCGAACTGGGTAAACAAGTCAGTATTTGGTTTGGTGCTGTGGTTCGCGCGGACAATAGTCCAATTCGGATCGGGGACTTTAGTAATGTGCAGGAAAATGCAGTGCTGCATACCGATACCGGTATCGACTTAAATATTGGAAAATACGTCACCATCGGCCATCAAGCCACCTTACATGGCTGTACGATTGGCGATAACAGTTTGATCGGGATCAATGCGGTGGTGCTCAATAACGCCGTGATCGGTAAAAACTGCATCATCGGTGCCAATGCCTTGGTGCCTGAAGGCAAGGTGATTCCAGACAACTCTTTGGTGGTGGGTTCACCGGCCAAAGTGATTCGCAGTTTGGATGCCGCGGCTGAAGTTGCGCTGACCCAAAGCGCCATGCATTATGCCACGCACTTTCAAGACTTTGTGCAGCTCGAAGCGGTTGAGATTTAAAGCGCTGCGTATGCTTGTAAGTGAAGTCACGCTTGTCTTGGATCGTAGTCGCAACTGTAGTCGCAACTGTAGTCGTAGTTGCAGTCAACGCAAGCGGCAAGCGCAGTTTAAAACACCGATGCCAAGCACTGTGCTTGGCATTTTTGTGCAGTGCTTAATCCACAGCACATCGCAGCCCTAAGCCAACACCTGCAACAAGCCATTATCCAACATTGGGTCAAATCCGGAGCCCATGCTGCGCGCGTTTGCTGTAAAGGCTTGTGTAAAGAAGCGTTTAGTTGCATGGATATTATCTCGCGCTATCGAGATGAGTGGAGTAGAATGACTGCATTTTTAGTAAGGGTAGCTTGTGCATGAAATTGCTGGCATTGGAAACTGCCAATGAGCAGTGTTCGGTTTCGATTGTTGATGCGACACAGACTTTATTTTTTCAACAAGATGATCGGCCAAAAGCACAAACTCAGACCATCTTGCCCCTGATCGAACAGGGTTTGAGCCAAACCCAACTCGCTATTGCAGAAATGACTGCGGTTGCGTTTAGTCGGGGACCGGGGTCGTTTAGTGGGGTGCGCATCAATGCGGCCGTCACACAAGCGTTGGCTTGGGCGCATGAACTGCCGGTGATCGCGGTGTCAACCTTACAAGCCTTGGCACAGGCCGCGTTCCGTGAGCAGCAATTGACTCAGGTGACTGCGGTACTCGATGCACGAATGAAAGAAGTCTATATCGCCAGTTATGTGCTGGATGCCGATCAGATCATGCGTCCGGTAGATGAAGAACAACTGCTGAGTTATGCGCAGGCGATTGAATATCAAAAATATACCTTGGTGGGTTCGGGTTCAGCTTTACTTCAGCTCGACATCGAACAATACCCTGACATTCACGCCAATGCTTTAGACATTGCCACAATTGCACGCCTCCATGCACAGCAAAAACAATGGGTAGATGCCGCAGAAGCACTGCCTGTGTATTTACGAGATAATGCTTGGAAAAAAATTTCAGAACAAGGTAAAGCATAAATTTAG
>JASLJB010000333.1 GCA_030152605.1 Acinetobacter sp.
CACCACCACAGGCGCCGCAATCTCCTACAGCGCAAACATCTACTGTTATTCATGCAGACCCTTCGTTTGTAGCACATAACACTTCCTCGAACTCTCACTCATAAGAATGATGGCCATGTCTGACAATAAAACTTCCAAGCAAAATTCAGATCATCAACTCCCAGACGCTGATAAGACCACTGTTGATCCACAATCGCCTGAGCAGGGACAACAAACGGCACATCCGCAGTCCTTGCCTGAGCCTGAGACAAAGAAAGGGCGCTGGCGGCCATCGCTGATTTGGTTGATTCCTGCGGTGGCCTTATTGATTGCACTGTCCCTGGCTGTAAAAGCAGTCTTGGATACTGGTCCAAAGATTAATGTTAGCTTTAGAACCGCCGAAGGTTTGGTGGCTGGAAAAACCACGGTGCGTTATAAGCAGGTGGATATTGGATTGGTACGCCAGATTGATCTGTCTGAAGATCGCTCGCATGTGGTTGCACAAATTGAGCTGCGTAAGGATGCCAGTAATTTTGCCGCCAAGGACTCACGCTTCTGGGTCGTCCGTCCACGGATTGGTGCCAGTGGCGTATCTGGGATCGATACCTTGTTGTCCGGTGCCTATATTGAAGTGGATGGCGGCAGCACTGCAGAGAAACAAACTGACTTTACTGGCCTAGAAGTGCCCCCGGTGGTTGCCTCTGATGTGCCGGGTAAAGTGTTTTTCCTCAAGGCCCAAGATCTGGGTTCATTGGATATTGGGGCGCCGATTTATTATCGCCGCATTAATGTCGGACAAGTGACGGCATATAAACTCTCGAATGACGGCAAGCAAGTCGAGTTACAGACTTTTATTCAAGCGCCCTATGACAAATTCGTCACCACCGATGCGCGTTTCTGGCAGGCCAGTGGGCTTGATGTGACCCTGAATGCCTCTGGCTTTAACCTCAACACTCAGTCCTTGGCCAGTATCGTGGCGGGCGGGATTGCCTTTGGTTATCCAGAACATTCCGCCACGGCGAATGCAGCTGCGGATCAGAGTAGCTTTACTTTGTGGGACTCACGAACCGATGCACTAAAAGATCCGGATGGCAGACCGCGTTCGATCGTGATGCATTTTGATCATTCATTGCGTGGACTCTCTGCTGGGGCACCGATCGACTTTATGGGCATTGAGATTGGTCATGTGACCTCGATTAATGCTGAGTTCGATGCCAACTATACCCAGATGCGGATGCGGGTCGAAGCCGTGATTTATCCATCGCGTTTGGCCAATGGTCTGGCACTTGATCCAGAGGGTGATATTTTCAAACACTTTATTCAGCGTGGCTGGCGTGCGCAAATGCGAACCGGTAACTTGCTCACGGGCCAAAACTATATTGCCTTTGATAAGTTCCCGAAAGCCAAAGCAGCAGCATTGACAATGCATAGCAATGGCACCGCGGAAGTACCGACCACACCAACTGAGCTCAGTGGTTTACAAGCGCAAGTATCACAAATTGCGGATAAGGTCAGCAAATTCCCATTGGTTGAAATCGGTGAAGATGTACGCAAGACCTTGAACAATATGAATACTACGATTGCGTCCACCGATAAACTGGTGAAACAACTGGATAGCAAAGTCGCACCGGGCATGCAGGCAACCTTGGATGATGTGCGTAAAACCATGCAATCCACTGAGTCGATTCTGTCTAGTGATGCACCGATGCAACAAGATGTACGCCGTGCACTACAACAAATGACCCGTGCTGCCGCATCCTTACAGTTGATGGCGGACTATATCGAACAACATCCTGAATCCATCATTCGTGGTAAAAAAGCAGAGGCTGACAATGCAAAATAATATCCAAACTCGTGGTTTTTTATCATCGCTGACTCAGCGCAATAGCGGCCGCCGTGCGCTGTTGCTATTGAGCGCGGCCATTGGCTTGGGCTTAAGCGCATGTTCAAGTTCGCCGACGCCGAGTTACTATTCCTTAAATCCCACAGTGACGCCGCTAGCCAGCTCCAATGTCAGAGTGATCGAAGTGATGCCGGTTGGACTGCCAGATCGTCTCAATCGCGCACCGATGGTGATCCAAGATGTCACGGGCAAGTCTAATTTACAGGATAATCAACGCTGGACCTCGACCTTGGGCGCTGAACTGCGTGATGGCTTATCTGCTGGCTTACAACAGAAGCTCGGTGCGGTGGATCGCTATAACAGTGGCATGACCGGTGGTAAGGTCTCGTATCGCATCGCCACCGAGTTTGCGCGTTTCGATATCGTCGAGCAGGCCAAGCCCGCGGAGACGCAGATCCAAGTGGTGGTGGCATGGATCATCAAACGTGATGATCCCAATCGTCCCTTGACCCAGGCCTCAACGGCCATCGGACAGGCCAATCAGCAGCTGAGTTGTCGTATGGCATTTAACAATGCTGTCGCGAGTACCGGCAAAAACAATAACAATATCCCGGATATCGTAAATACCTCACGCTCTTCACTCAGCCAAATCGTTGATGCCATCGCCGCATCCGTAGTCGCGTCAGAGGCCAAAACAGTGATGAATATGAAAGGGGTGAGCTGTTCTTGAGCTAAACAAAATACAAGTTGAGTGGTTCGGGGAGTAAATACCTGAATCTCTATTTACAGCAAAACCCTGAGTAAGAAACGACTCAGGGTTTTTTAGTTTTAGGGGGTGAGCAATCAAGGTATTAAGTTTCTACACCTAGGATAATAATCAAAACTTTTTAAAATCAGTATAATCTCTTCAACAACCATACTACTATGGTTATAGTGGTATAAATGGATTAAATACAGTTCGGTTGGTTTAATAAAGTTAGGGTCCTGAAATGCATAATGCTTCGCGTCATATTTCATTAGACCAACTACGCTATTTTGTAGCGTTGGCTCATGAACAACATTTCACACGTGCTGCAGAAAAATGCAATATTGCTCAACCGCCTTTTTCACGCAGTATTGCAAAGTTAGAGCAAACGCTTAAGACGACCTTAGTCATACGAAAAACACGTTCTGTAGAACTCACTCAGGCGGGCTTACTTTTCGCTGAACATGCCCACCAAATACTTAAAATGCTTGATGATGTTGTCGGTTCGATGGGTGCTGAGAAGTTAGAAAATAAGCGTTTAAAATTAGGAATACTTGAGTATGCGTTTAACGTTCTAGGTACACAATTTATCGAGGAATTTTCATTAACCAATGCAACGATACAACTAAAACCCATTGACTTACCGCCAGAAAATTTAGCCTTTGCCGTAACTCACGGGACTGTCGACCTACAATTCGCTGCATTGAGTGAGCGTGATCATCTTCCAACGAGGTTAGGCTTGCGTGAAGTTGTGATTATGAATGAGCCAGTGGCTATTTTGATCAGTGCAAACCATGCTTTGGCCAAGCAAAAAGAAATTAGTCTTGTAGATCTTTCATCTGAGCGTCTGGTTGTATTTGAGAGATCACGTGCGCCAGATGTTCACAGAGCCGTCATGCAGGCTTTTAGTGATCAAGGTGTAAGAGTGAATATTGAACTTGAGGTGGGTTTCTTTCAAACCATGCTTGCTGCGGTTCGTGCTACGCAAAGAGTGGGGCTAGTACCATTAAGTGCGTATAGCTTAGTTTCTGCAGAAATGAAAATTATACCTATCCGCGCAGCAGATGTTCCGCAGATCAGACTTTCACTGGTCTGGCATGAATCTAGAGAAACGCCTGAATTACTCGAATTTGTGGAGTGGGTAATACAACATCGACCAGATATTATTCGTCGTCAACAATTACATATTTCAGTTGTGTAATTGTCGACGACTTAAAGTTGAGTTTTGATCATTCAACAATATTGCAAAAGTTGAATGAAAAAGAAGTTTAAAACGGAATGGCTAATTTGACTTTCAGAGCATTACCGTCGGCTCTATTACGAACACCATAATCATTTTGCCATTTGAGTGACATTAAGAAGCCTTTTTTATTGTGATAGCTAATTGATGGCCCAACTGCAATCGCTTGGCCTTTAGCATCAGATACCGTTGCTCCATGATATTTGTCATCAGTTGTTTGCTGATAGAGATAGCCACCTAATCCTACCGTCCAGCCATTATTCAATGCGTAGCCAATGGAATAGTCCATATGTAACTCTTGTCCTGAAAGATAATCGGTGTCGTGGTTTTTCATATTAAACCCGTACATCAATTTAAGATCAGCATTTAAGCCACTTTCTTGAATATAACTGAGTGCAAAGGCCGGTTGTATATTCCAATAATTACGCCCTAGATTTACTAAATTCTCTTGCTTATAACGTCCTGTAGGCAAAGTGAAATCCAAACCAAATGCATAATGCAACTTATCTGAAGGGTGATACCCCAGACCTGTGCCAATTACAATATCCCCTAAACCTTGATGTTTTTCAGATTGTCCCGCTATTTTAGAATCGATGGCGACCAAAGGAAGTACTGAATGCAACGCAAATTGGCCATTAAAAACTTTTGAATCAGTGACCCATACCGCACGCGGTGCCATCACGCTTGCTTTTACATCAAAAGGGATATCAATAAGATCCCCACTATTGTCACGTAATTGAGTTAAGTGATCGTGACTTGCATATATCAGGGCATGAAAACCTGGACTCGGCATAAAACCAACAAAAGAATTCTCAGTTCCGTGAGCATACGAACTTCCACCTCCTTCGGTTGCCCATACTGGCAGAGCGCCAAATATACCGATGAGTGCGAGTATCCCAAATAATGGGACATTAATTTTTGACATAAATCCCTTATTCCTTTTTTATATTTAAGCTGCAAATGAATAACGCTGATATGGCTATCCGCAGCCATAACAATTCATAGCCTCGCCAATCAACAGCGTGGTCGCGATCAGTCCTGAAATTCCATCTCAGGATATACAGACAGGCAACTGCTGACTGGCGTTCCTTTTACTTGATGTATGTCATCACTTAATCTGGATCAAATTGCGGATAAACTTTGCCTTGACTATTGATGTAACCGCCATCGACCACAAGTACATCTCCCGTGACAAATGAAGCATCATCGCTCGCTAAAAATGCAACAGCTGCTGCGACCTCTTCAGGACGTCCCCAACGTTTCATCGGTGTCGCTTCTTCAACGAGATGCATGTATGAGGGGCTAGCGTCTGCAACAGCCTGCGTCATATTGGTTTTTATCGAACCAGGGCATACCACGTTGGCACGTACGCCATCCACACCATGTCGATATGCGATAGATCGCACCATACCAATCACGGCATGTTTACTTGTTGTATATGCGACCAAGGGGCCTACTGTTGGTGGTCCTCCGCCAGTAATGCCTGCCAATGAAGCAATCATCACCAAATTTCCACGTTGTTTTATAAGATGAGGTAATGTGTATTTGGACAGGTAAAATGCCCCCATTACATTAACCTGCATAGTTTTTTCAAAACCTGATGCATCCGTTTCAATTGGACCACCAAGAGGCCCTGAGATACCTGCGCAGTGAACGACAACATCAATTTGTTTGTGGGTTGCAATAACGGTTTGTATGGCGTCAGCCACTAAGCGCTCATTTGAGATATCAACCACAAGTGGACTGGCATTTCCTCCTTGTTTTACAGCCATTTCTACAGTTTCCACTGCACTTTTTTGTTCAATATCTGCACAGATAACATTTGCACCTTCATTGACCAAGCGAAGTACGCATTCACGGCCAATTCCAGAACCTGCACCAGTAACGAATACGACTTTTCCTTCAAAGCGACTTGTTTTCATACCGCCTCCTTATGTGCAAGATGAGCAAATGCGTGATTGGCTTTAACTTGCTCAATCAACCAATCAACATCTATTACGCCTGATAACTCACCTTCAGGCGTAAATCCTGCGACAGCGCCGTGGTTGAATCCGAGTAAGGTACAACCTTCTTTAAATACATGTGGCATATGAGAAACACCACCTGCTTCACACATGAAATCGCCTTCGTATACAGCACCATGCTCATAACCAAAACCGCCTTCAAGAATAAAAGCATTGGCTGCCCCAATGTGCTTATGAATCGTTGCTGGAGCATCGGCAGAAATACGTAGAAGAATGCATGAGTAAGAATGGTTTTTATCGTAATCTAACAATTTAAACTCAGTGCCCGGTAAAGCCCAAGGCGTCCAAGGGATATGTTTAGTTCGTACGATTAGAGAGCCATCTTCCCAATGCGCATGTTTGGTTTTATCGATACTCGCGCCTGGTAGATATTGAATAGCTGTGTCTAACATAATATTTCCTTATAAATGTCTAGGCTAAATAACCACATAGTGAATATGGTTAAAACAGTCTCACCTTGATCAGCTTTATTATCCAATACCTTTCAATAGCGCGATTTAATACTCTAAAAGTATTAATTTCTTTCGTGCACCTTATTATTGATTTTATCCGTCGAGATCTGATTTTTTTGGGCTAAAACATGGTTGGTTTGAGACAAAAACAGCTCAACAAACATCTTAAGATACTGTTTTTTAGAGAGTGATCTTCATGGATAAGTACATGCTTAAATTTATACTTGCAGGGATGAGTTTTTTTTCGGGGCTATCATATGCTGACGATTTTAAGTTGAAGAGTACAGATATTGCCTATGGGGAAATCATGGGGAAGAAACATGAATACCAGGGCTTTGGTTGTTCAGGTGAAAATAAATCACCACAGTTATCATGGAGTGGGGCACCTCAGGGAACTAAAGCATATGCCATTATGGCCTATGACCCGGATGCGCCGTCTGGTAGCGGTTGGTGGCACTGGCAAGTCGTCAACATTCCTGCTGAAGTCACCTTTATTCCATCTGGGAACGGAAAACTGCAATATAAAGGCGCAATAAACCGAGTCAACGATTTTGGACAACATGGATTTGGTGGAGCTTGCCCACCAGAGGGGCATGGAATGCATCGCTATCAATTCACCATTTATGCACTTTCAAAAAAACTGGATTTACCCGCTGATGCATCTGGGGCATTGACAGGCTATATGGTAAAGGCGCATGCCTTGGCATCAAGTACAATTGAAGCGCTCTATAAAAGATAAAATGGTTTTTTAAATTTAAGCACTTGGAATGTGATAAAAGACATTATTACATTCCAAAGATTTAGTTATGGATCAATTGATTGTCGCAGCAAAGAAAAGCATTAAAAAACAGTTATATCCGCCATTTTCAATTTATTCTGCCCACAAAGAGCAGATGATCACCAATGTACCCATCATCAAGCCTTTGCTGATTTTTATTTTAAATGGCAAAAAACAATTGGGAAAATCTCACCCGGTAGAATGTCGATCAGGCACTTTCGTGTTTCTATCAAATCGCCCAAGCATCGATATGAGAAATATACCGATTCAAGAGGAGTATTTTGCGCTCTTGATTGATTTTGAATATGAAGATTTTGCTGGACTCACTAAAACTTCTGTCCCGCGCACTGAATATATCCACGGTGAAATAAATCCAGTGATCGAAAGCGCACTTTTACAATATATCGAATTTTCATGCATTGCACCGAATACCATCATGCAGCATCGCAAACGAGAAATGCTGGAGATTCTTTATCACTCTGGATACACCGAGGTGTGTCATCTTGCTGAACCACCGAGCTTGAGCGAGAAAGTACAGTTAATGATATCTCATGATCTATCCTTTGATTGGCCTGTTGATTTAATCGCGTCAAATCTATGTATGAGTGCTTCCACTTTAAGACGTAAATTAAAAGCGGAGGGCACGCATATTCAAGATCTTCGGAATAGATCACGCTTGGCTCATGGGCTGCACTTATTACAAACCACTCAATTCAGTATTGGCGCTATTGCTGAGCAGTGTGGCTATCAATCCCAATCTAGATTTACACAACAATTTAAACTTCTATTTGGGATGACGCCACGAGAAATCCGTAAATCAAAAACAAGGGACGAGGGAGTCGCGTGATCTAAATGGGTTTTACTCGCTTGATCTATATGTGCTGATGCGCATAAAAAAATACACCCCACCCAGCAACACATCCGAAGGCCATGCATATTTAGAAGTTATAGGTATATGTGGCAGCTAAGCGATTTTCTATATAGTCCTTCGATGTACTGTTTTTATAATCCGCAATTAACCAACTCAGCCCAAAGCCTTTCATCTTCGGCTGAAGAAACTCATAATTTAAGATCAAGTCCAATTCTTTTTCAACACCATCATTTCCGTTAGCAGTTCTAATATTGTCACCATAATAATAACGCAGTGTTGATTTTAAGCCCTTCAAAGGCGTATTTTTAAAGTCATAATCATAACGAACTTGCCAAGAACGTTCATCGGCTTGCATATAGGTTCCCACGGACCAATTGGCTGAATAAAGCTGCGGAACCCAATTCGCGATAAGTGGAAATTTGCTATCCCCACTCATATGTTTATAACCAACGCTAAAACTATGGTTGTCATAGCTCAGCATATGCAGGGTCGCTAAAGCCAAACTGTCGATATGACCTTCTAATGCATCTCCTGAATCGTAGGTATCGAACATATAGAAGTTAGATTTTAAGTTTAATTTTTCATTAAAGGCATGACGATATTCATAACCGAAAAAGTGCTGGTTATAGATATCCTCCAAATCGGCAAAGTAATATTTAAACTGTTGATCCTTATAGTTATAATCCACACCAAAAAAATTCAAAGCATCTGTTGAGGCTTTAGTTGTACCATTTCCGAGTTGAAATTTAGAATAGTCCTCAGCATTACGCCCACTGACTTTGGTTAAACGACCCACTGAAATCTTAGTATTTTTAATATCAGTAGATTCTATGATGCCACCTAAAAATGTGGTCGGTAATTGCATGGCGATATCAGTATGCACGATAGGTAATTTAGGCGTGAGTTCACCGATTTTTAATTCAGTATTTGAATATTTAAGTTTCACTGCAGCCCCGAGTTTAAGCTGATCCTGTGCTTGTCTATGATGATCTGCATCATAAGGCATCACGTTATCCACAATATCTTTGGCTGAGCTTAAACGATAAGCATAACGCGCAGATAAATCTAAGCCCATTTGAATCGGGGTATCGGTATAGCCTGAGTTTATAAATACGCTGACTGCTTGTGACCAGTTGTTTAAGTCCTGGCTTTGATCACTAAAGTTACGATCGAAGTAAAGGTTCTTGAGATAAACTTGCCCCTTGCTATCTTCAATCAAGGCCGCCTGAGAGACGGAATTTAGGCAAGCAGACGCCATCAGTCCGAAGACTATTTTTATAGTTTTCATTTAAGTTTCCTTTTTATTTTCTCTCTTCATGCCATTAAAAATGGCTGTGATTGAAGAGACTGTTTTAATGTATTGAAGTCGGTTTAAATGATTAAGTTTTGGTCGCATCGATTAAAAGTGCTTCTGTAAAAGCTTGTAGTTCTTGAAAACTTATTCCATCTACTTTTTCTTTCACCTCTAAACCCTTTTCAGTGACATCAATCACGCAGAGATCGGTATAGATTCGATCGACACAGCGCCTGCCTGTAATTGGATAAGTTAAAGATTTAACAATTTTTGCCACAGCATTTTTGCTGCGATGTTCCATGGTGACAAACACTTTTTTTGCCCCCACCGCCAAGTCCATTGCACCACCGACAGCCGGAATCGCATTTTCCTCACCGGTGTGCCAGTTGGCTAAGTCACCATTTTCAGCCACTTGAAATGCGCCTAATACACAGATATCCAAATGTCCACCACGCATCATTGCAAAAGAATCGCCGTGATGAAAAAAACACCCACCGGTTAGCATGCTGACATATTCTTTGCCTGCATTAATCAGATCAGGATCTTCTAAACCGATTTTAGGGGCAGGGCCAAAAGCCAATAAACCATTTTCTGAATGTAAGAAAATTTCTTTATCCTTCGGGAGGTAGTTTGAAATCTTGGTCGGTAAACCAATCCCCAGATTGACATAAGCACCGTCAGGAATATCTTGTGCGACACGCGCCGCGATTTGATCACGTGTTAGTTTTTGATAACTCATGCGGATACTCCTAGATCTGTTTTGGCATCGGATATTTGAACGACATGATGTACAAATATGCCTGGGGTAATAATATGTTCTGGGTCTAATTCACCTAATTCCACCACATCCTTAACTTGCGCAATCGTGATCTTGGCGGCCATGGCCATAATGGGACCAAAGTTGCGTGCAGCTTTGTGATAAACCAGATTGCCCCAACGATCTCCTTGGTGGGCTTTGATTAAGGCGAGATCGGCATGGATTGGATATTCCAACACATAATCCCTGCCATCAATCTCACGGGTTTCTTTGCCCGCAGCCAACAGGGTGCCAAAGCCTGTTGGTGTAAATACCGCACCGAGTCCCATGCCAGCCGCCTGAATACGGCAGGCTAAATTTCCTTGAGGAACCAGCTCAAGTTCAATTTCCCCGGCACGATACAGTTCATCAAATACATATGAATCAGCCTGACGCGGGAAAGAACAAATCATCTTTCTGACTCGGCCTTTTTTAAGTAGTTTGGCCAGCCCATCATCATCATTGCCAGCATTATTGCAGACGATGGTAAGATCCTTTACACCGCTTTCTATCAGGTAATCAATTAACTCGGCTGGTTGTCCTGCGCTGCCAAATCCACCAATTAAAATGGTTGCAGCATCTGGAATGTTATTCATGAGATCTGCAACGGATGATGTAATTTTATTCATTGAGCAAGATTCCTTGTTTTAAGCTGTTTTTTTGATATTTTTTTAATGCAAAACTGAGCATGATCAATGCTCCAACAAACATCAGCACACTGCCATACAGCATCCCGGCGACAAACGAGTGGGTCAGATCTTTGAGGAAACCCACCAAGAATGAACTGACAATGGTTGCGGAGTTACCAACAGCATTAATAAATGCAATGCCTAAGAATTTAGCAGAGTGATCTAAGCTTTCATCCGCGAATGCCCAGAAAATCCCCATAGTACTGAAACCGGCCATGCAGGCCAGAGAAAGCCCCATGATTTGTAAGCTTCCGACCTGTAAATAAGCCGCCATGAGCCAACCCATTCCGCCGAGGAGTAATGGAATAAAGGTATGCCAATAACGTTCTTGCTTCTTATCCGAATGGTGACACAAGAAAATTAAAGCAAAAATGGTCACCAGATGCGGAATCGCGATAATGACACCTGTCATCACGCTGCTGATCTGTGGCATCACCGTTGTGACAATTTGAGGGACCCAAATATTGACCATGCCGCAGGTGGTCACAATGCAGAAATAAACCAGAGCACAGCGGATCACGGATGAATTCAGGAATACAAAATTACTGGTTTTTTCAGCCGGTTGTGCTTTATTTACGGTTTGGCTGTGTTCTTGTTCTAAGGCCTGTGTCAGAAGCGCTTTTTCATCATCATTCAGCCATTTGGCATCTTTGGGTTGATTGGGAAGCTTTGCAAACACGATTAAACCCAGAATGATGCAAGGCAAACCTTCAAGTATAAATACCCATTGCCAGCCAGCAAAACCATGTAAATCATGCAAATTCAAAATATAGCCGGTGACCACAGAACCAAACATTGCTGTGACAGGCATAGCCAGCATAAAAACAGCATTGGCTCGTGAACGATGGCTAGAAGGGAACCATTGTGTGAGATAAAGCAACATCCCAGGCATAAAACCGGCTTCTGCAATACCGACAATGGCACGAATAATATAGAGTGATTTTTCATCCGTTGCGAAGGCGGTACAGCTCGAAGCAATCCCCCATACAATAATAATAAAACCAATCCACAAACGTGTTCCAAATCTTCTCAGCATTAAATTGCTGGGCATACCGAAACAAATATAGAAGATATAAAAGATGGTATTTGCCAGTCCAAAACTTAATGCCGTCAGGCCTAAGTCGGCACTGAGTTGTTTACCAACGAATCCGATATTTATTCGATCGAGAAATGAAAAAATAAATAAAATTAATAGAAAGTAGAGCAGTTTTTTATGGACTTTTTTGATGACTGCGTCGAGTTTAAATTGATTTTCTTGTGTTGCTGTTATGCTGATCTGTGCATTATTATGATTTATTTCCATCGCTTATTCCTTTGAACACTTTATGGAATCGGCAAATCACTTGCCTATTATTTGCCTATGCCTATTATTTGTCTATGTTGTGACTGACGAGCACACGATCTCGTGTAAATATGCTGCCTTGAGTAGTTGTTCTAAATTTTCACGGTCAGTCGCTTTAGCGAAAATATAACGATCCGGTCGAACTAAAATCGCAATACTTTGGTTTTGGGTGAGCCATTGTAAACTTTCGACCTGATCGGCTTGGATGACCTTGAGACGGTCGATCTGATCAAGATTGAGTTCCGCAATTAAATGTTTAAATTCTGGTTGAATAAACAGGGCATATTGATAACCGACGACCTCATCACTTAAGACATTTCCATCAAGGATGAATTGCGGTGCAATGTGTCCATTGATTTGATCACTCGCATCATAAAAACCTTTGCCTAAACCCGGGGTCGGTGTAATAAAGTTTTTGAGTTGTGCCACCTGACGTTGATATTCAGCATCTTTCGCATAATTCTGAATTATTTTTCCGAAGCTGATTGCGCCGTGAATAAATTCTTGAACATGGGAAACACGTTCAGAATGATAGCTTTCAATCAGCGCTGAATTCTGATGCCGAATGGCTTCGTTAATTTTCCATGCTAAGTTTGCGGCATCGCGAATACCCGCGGCCATGCCTTGTCCCATAAAAGGAGGGGTTTGATGGGCGGCATCCCCGGCAATGATTAAACGACCTTTACACCATTTTTTTGCAATTAAGGCATGAAATGTATAAATCGCTGAACGCTCTATCTTGGCATCTTCAGGGCGAATATATTTTTCTAACAAGGACCAAATACGTTCAGCTGATGCGAGGTGTTGAACATCATCTTCTGGTTTAACCATGATTTCCCAACGCCGGCGTTGTCCTGTGCCTTTGATATAACTCATTGGCCGGATCGGATCACAGAATTGGATACTATAATCCCCTAAATCACGTTCATCATTTTGAGCAATAAAATCAACCACCAGCCATTTACTGTGCAAATTCAAATCTTCAAATGTGGTTTCAATCAAGCGGCGCACTAAAGATCGCGCACCATCACATCCAACAACATACTTGGCTGTTGCTTGATGAAGCGTGCCATTGCTTAAATCCTCATAATAAAGCGTACAGTTTTGCTCATTTTCGTTGATTTTAAATACGTCATGGCGGAGCTTGAGATCAAGCAAGGTATGGTCTTTAATATTCTCACGCAATACCGCTTCTAAATCCGGTTGATGAATACGATAAGCCGAACTCCATTGATGCATGCCTTTGCTCATTGGGCGTTCCCATGCAAATAATAAGTTGTCATCCGCATCTTTAAACTTCATACCCGGGGCAGGCATAATGTCTCGAAGTAATTGCTTCGTTATTCCAATTGTTTGAAAAACGCGCATGCATTCAGCATCAAAGCGAATGGCGCGCGGTAGTTGTAAAACCGCTGCTTCACGTTCAATCACCAGAACCTTTAAGTTGAGTTTGATGAGTAGGTTGGCCAGTGTTGCACCTGTGGGGCCATAGCCCACCAGCGCGACATCGTAATTATTTTGAAAATCCATTTGAGTATTCCTTCACTTTAAGCACGTCCTTAAATCATTGGAAAATGCCCATGCTATTTAGAATTCATTTTTTATAATATTTTTAAGTACACCAATTTTATCGACTTCAACTTCAACAATATCGCCTTCATTTAAGAGCAGCGGTGGGTTACGTTTTAAACCAATTCCCCCAGGTGTGCCGCTGACGATGACGTCACCCGCACTCAGCGGGGTGAAGGTCGATATGTAATTGATCAGTGTTGGGATATCGTGGATTAATTGCGTGGTTAAAGCTCGTTGCACTTCTTGACCATTGACACGTGTTATTAAAGTCATGGTTTCATTGGCTTTAATTTCATCAGTCGTCACTAGCCATGGACCGAAAGCCCCGGTATGGAAGAAGTTTTTACCAGGCCCCCATTGTGCTGTATGTGTTTGCCAATCACGGACTGAGCCGTCGTTATAGCATGCGTAACCCGCAATATGCTCCCAAGCCTTTTCTTTTGAAATACGGCGCCCAGCTTTGCCGATGACAATTGCAATTTCGCCCTCATAATCCAATTTTTCAGTTTCTGCTGGTTTTAACATCGGTTGGTTATGCCCCAATTGAGAAGGGGCTAAGCGCATAAAGATCATGGGTTTTTCTGTTGCTTGACGCTGAGTTTCTTTAACGTGATCAGCATAGTTCAGACCAATACAAAATATTTGTCCTGGGTTTGGAATAACCGGTTCAAACTGAATTTCGGATAAAGCATAGTCCGCTTGGCTATTCGCTACAGTATTTACGATGGCCAATAAGTCTTCATCATTGAGTAAGCTTTTTAGATCTTGATATTGACCATTCAGTTTGTTCTTTAAATCAATGACTGAATCATGTCGTACTAAACCGAAAGAATGTTGGCCGTTTATGCTGAAGCTCAGTAATTTCATTGGCATTGTCCTTGTGTTGAAAAATTATTCGTTATCATTAATTAATATTTATTGACACGATAATTCCAAAGCTATAGCTTTGTGTCAACACTTTTATCATTTATTGAGAAAAATATGAAAGGACTAAGTTTTAGCCATATTGGGATTTATGTGAAAAATCTAGAAAAAATGCAGAATTTTTATACAACGGTTTTGGGTTTTTTTGTGACCGATCGCGGAAGTTTAGATACGCCACGCGGGAAGGTCGAGTTAGTTTTTTTAAGTCGTGATCCGAAAACCCATCATCAAATCGTGCTCGCCAGTGGCCGACCAGAAGAGCAGATTTTTAACCCCATCAATCAAATTTCTTTAGAGGCAGATTCTTTAAAAACACTTCAGGAACTATATTTAAATTTTAAAGCATTAGATGTTCAAAACATTGATACTATTACGCATGGTAATGCGATTTCGTTTTATGCACCCGATCCAGAAGGTAACCGTTTGGAATTGTTCATTGATACACCATGGTATGTATCTCAGCCGATGAAGATTGCATTGGATTTAACCTTGGATCTCAATCAGATCATGCGTCAAGTTGAAGAGCATGCGCGAAAACTACCGGGTTTTTGCTCTAGAACTGAGTGGGAAGCTAGAATGCAAACATTAATGTCATCTCGTTGAGAACGTATAAATATGTCTACATCCAATAACATGCTAAAAATATTAACGTTATTTACTATTGAACAACCTGTGTTGGATGCAGACATCATCTGTGAAAAATTAGAATTCTCCAAACCAACAGGCTATCGTTACATCAAAGATCTGATTGTTCATGGGCTTTTGGAGCGTTTGCATGGGGGCCAATATACTTTGGGACCGCGAATTTCCGTCATGGATTATATCGCCCAACGATCCAGCCCCATTTTGCATGTCAGTACCCCAGTGATGAAAGAGATCGTCGATCAGACCGATTTTAGTTGTTGTCTGACGCAATTCTATGAAGATTATTGCTTGGATATTCACCATGAAAGTCATCAAGCCTCTACATTATTGCCTTATGGGCGAGGGCGACCACGTCCGGCCTATGCCGGTGCAGCACCGAAAGTGATCTTGGCCCATACCGCGATAAAAACCCAGAAGTCTATATTCGGTAAATACAGTGCGCATTTTATCGAAACTAAATTTGCTGAAAATGAATCAACGTTTATCAAAAGAGTGAATCAAGTGAAAAAGGATGGTTATTATTTTTCACGAGGGGAATTGGAATCGCATTTAGGCGCCATCGCGGTTCCGATTATCCCTTCATCCAAGGCATTTCCTTTATCCCTGAGTATTGTGGGCAGCGTAAAACGTTTAAATCTCATCCAAGCTGAAACCATCGTGGATATTTTAAATAAAGCGGTTAAACAGATTGAAAGTGAGTTCAATCATAAAATGACCATTTATTAAGCTTGATTAATATCTATCATTAAACGATTTGATCATATTTTTTGCGATAATTAATTGCTGAATTTGAGTGGTGCCTTCATATAAACGAAATAATCGAACATCTCGATAAAGTCGTTCAATGGCATACTCACTGATATAACCCGCACCGCCGTGGATTTGCACACAACGATCTGCAACACGCCCACACATTTCAGTGGCAAACATTTTTGCGCAAGAGGCTTCAGTGCTTATATCTTGGTTATCATCACGGCGTTTTGCTGCATCAATAACCATACATTTGGCAGCATAAATCTCAGCTTTTGAATCTGCCAACATTGCCTGAATCAGTTGGAAGTGTGCGATGGGTTGACCAAACTGTTTGCGTTCAATCGCGTATTGAAGCGCATCATTTAGCATTCGCTCTGCAACACCCACACTAAATGCGGCAATGTGTAATCGACCTTTATCTAAAACTTTCATGGCGGTTTTAAAACCAATGCCTTCGATGCCGCCAATTAACTGATCTTTGTGGATTCGACAGTTTTCAAATATCACATCGCTGGTAAAAGAGCCATTTTGTCCCATTTTTTTATCGATCTTGCCTAAACAGAGCCCAGGCGTATTGGCTTCTACTAAAAATGCTGAAATACCAGCAGCCCCTTTAATATCAGGATTGCTACGCGCCATTACGGTAAAGGTTGACGCGCGGGGTGCGTTCGTAATAAAGCGTTTGGTTCCATTTATAATATAAAAATCGCCTTGTTTTATAGCAGTGGTTTTTAATGCGCCTGCATCTGAACCGGCATCAGGTTCGGTGAGGCAAAAAGAGCCGATCATGTCGCCACTGGCATAAGCGGGTAAGTATTTTTCCTTTTGTGCTTCAGTCCCGTCAATGATAATAGCGCTTGAACCAATACCATTATTTGTTCCAATTAATGAACGAAAGGCAGGAGAGGTTTGTCCTAATTCAAAAGCAACATAAACCTCTTCCTCCATGCTAATACCTAAACCGCCATATTCCTCGGGAATAGTCAGACCGAATAGTCCTAATTCTTTCATTTTATTGATAATATCTGTTGGGATTTCATTGTTTTTGTCAACCTCAAGCTCAATAGGTCGCAGTTCATTTTTAACGAAATCACGAATCGTATGGAGTAATTTATTTAACATGAGTTGATCGCGAATCATATTGTGGCTGTCCTTATTAAAATTAATTGGCTTTTTGTTTTATATTTCGCCATGCGAAATATCATAATCATATTTTTAAACTAACAACAATCCTTTTCTAACAGAATTGTTTTTTAAGCTGTTAGCGGGGCTTGATTGGAAAAACCATCTAAATACTGCTTGCAAAAAATCCAATTCACTCATAATTTAATCAAAAAACAAATTAATCAAAAAACAAATTAATCAAAAAACAAATCTCCCGATGTGCTTTCTATGCGCGCGCTATATGAAATAAAAAAAGCCACGATTTAAAGGCGAGGGCCATCTATTTAACAATCGCGAGCTGCTATCGCCGTATTTGATTGTCAATTTATGCAAGGACGTTATATGCAGGGAAGTTATTTGCAAGCAATTTATGCAAGGATGTTAGATGCAAGGAAATTATCAGATGAAGAATAGTCGCTTAAGTATAAATACACGCATCACTGAAATGCTCGGTATTCAATATCCTATTATCCAAGGTGGAATGATGTGGGTCGGCACAGCAGAATTAGCCAGTGCTGTTTCAAATGCAGGGGGACTCGGCACCATTACAGCACTGACGCAACCCACGCCTGACGCTTTATATAAAGAGATCGCGCGTTGTCGAGAAATGACAGATCAGCCTTTTGCCGTCAATCTGACATTATTACCCGCGGTCAAATTACCGCCCTATGCAGAATACCGAAGTGTCATTGTTGAAAGTGGAATTAAAATCGTTGAAACAGCAGGCAATAAACCACATGAGCATATTTCACAT
>JASLJB010000082.1 GCA_030152605.1 Acinetobacter sp.
ATTTGCTCATTGGGCTAAAAGTGGTTTAATAGCGCAATTGTAGCCTATTGCCTATATCAACAGAGGATTTTTTATGTCGCTACCACGTTATAAAATTACAATGCTGGCTGTCACACTCGGCTTAGCAACAACATTAGTGGGCTGTAGCAGTAATCCTAAAAAGAAGGAAGTGGTTGATACAGGACCAAAATCAAGTGAACAAGTCTATTTTGATAAAGCACAAAAATCACTTGAACGTAACCAATATAGTGAAGCAGCAAAATCTTTAGAAGCCATTGATACCTATTTTCCAACGGGTCAATATGCGCAACAAGCACAGCTTGAACTGATCTATGCCAAGTTTAAACAAAAAGATTATGAAGGGACGATTGCCTTAGCGGAACGTTTTATTCGTATGAACCCACAGCATCCAAATGCGGACTACGCCTACTACGTGCGTGGGGTTTCGAATATGGAATTGAATTACGACAGTATCCTGCGTTACACCTCTCTGCGCCAATCACATCGTGATATCAGCTACCTCAAAGTGGCCTACCAGAACTTTGTTGACTTTATTCGTCGTTACCCTACCAGTGAATACGCGGTGGATGCGGCACAACGTATGAAATACATCAGCCAAGAACTGGCTGAAAGTGAAATGAATATCGCGCGTTATAACCTAAAACGTAAAGCTTGGGTGGCTGCGATCGAGCGCGCACAGTGGGTAATCGAACACTATCCGCAAGCTCCACAAGTCCCTGAAGCGACGGCAACCATGGCCTATGCCTATAACAAGCTCGGTGATCAAGCGACCGCCAATCAGTACAAACAAGTGGTGCAACTCAACTATCCAAATCTGGTCAAATCTAATGGTGAGATCAATTTGCGTGCAGCACGTAAAGAAGGCAGTCTGTGGAACCGCGCAACCTTGGGTATTTTTGGCCGCGAAGCCAGTACTGAAGCGGATGAAAGCGTGATTCGTGAAACCAGCAGCGCACCAGAGCGTAGTTGGATCAATCGCTTAAGTTTAGGCACTTTAGACAAACCACAAACTGAAACCACACCTTAAGTGTTATGCAGTTAAAAAAGACGAGTGCTTACTCGTCTTTTTTTATCTCTGGTCGTCGATGACAAGATTTTGTTTAAGCTCAGGCGCAAACTCAGTTAAACTATTCGAGATATTTTTATCAAGCAGCACCCGGATTTCGATTTTGATCCCTGTTTTGGGGATCAGCAGAACATCGCAGTTGTAATTACTCCCCTTTAAGCACTCTATTTTGTCAATTCAGCTTTGACAAACTACTTTAGCGTACGGCTTTAAACTTATGGCAATTCCACAACATACCATTGATCAAATATTGGATCGCACGGATATCGTCGATCTGATTGGTCAGCATGTGAAGTTGAAAAAAACTGGCCGTACCTACTCCGGTTGCTGCCCGTTTCACCAGGAAAAAAGCCCGTCCTTTCACGTTTATCGCGACAAACAGTATTATCACTGCTTTGGTTGTCAGGCCAATGGTAATGCGATTCGCTTTTTGATGGACATCGAACAGCGCAACTTTGTCGAAGTGATGAAGCAATTGTCGAGTCAAACGGGGATCGAACTGCCCAAAGATCAGCATGACAGCAAACGTTTGGTCTATAAAAAACAAAATGTTGCCCCAAAACCACGTCCCAAGCCGGTCACGCCACCTCCAGTAGCACACACCGCGACGGCAACGCCCGACGCAGATCCACAACAGGCCCAAGCACAGACCACCCCATCAGATGCGACCTATCCTACTGATGCGGCGATGGATTTCGGAATTGATCCTTTTGAACAGTTCCAACATGAACCTGACTATGAGTCGATGTTTTTCGATCAGGACGCAGCGCCTGCTGAACAAGAACAAGAAGGCAACCTTTATGAACTGCTGGAAAATATTACTCAGTTCTATGAACGACAACTGCCGCATAGTCAAACCGCGCAGCTTTATTTTAAACAACGTGGACTCAGCGCAGATACACTGGCCTATTGGCGCCTCGGCTATGCGCCTGAAGACTGGCAACACTTAGAAAAAGCCTTTCCACGTGACATTGAAGGCTTAAAACTGCTCGGCTTAATCCGAACCAGTGATAGCGGCCGTGACTTTGACTTACTGCGTGATCGGGTGATCTTTCCGATCCGTGACAGTAAAGGCCGTGTGGTGGGTTTTGGTGGACGTGCGCTGAATGATGAGATCAAACCCAAATACATCAACTCCCCAGATTCAGAGCTGTTTCATAAAAACCAATTGCTGTACGGCCTGTACGAAGGTCGCAAACAAAAAGCCCAGCATTGGCTGATGGTCGAAGGCTATATGGACGTGATTGCCTTACAGCAAAATGGCATCTCCGGTGGTGTAGCCACCTTGGGAACTGCCAGTAATGCCGATCACCTGAATATTTTATTTAAGCAAAACAATCAATTAACCATCGCCTTTGATGGCGATGCGGCAGGTCAAAAAGCAGCTAAACGCACGCTTGATATTGCGCTGCCCCTGCTCAATGACGGCCGGGAACTGAAGTTTTTTGTCTTGCCCAAAGAGCATGACCCTGACTCCTTGTTACGCAAAGAAGGCCGCGAGATCTTTCAGCAACTTTGGGATCAATCACCTTTGCTGTCTGACTTTGTCTTTGCCCTGTTGAGCCAGAACTATGATATTCGTTCCCCCGAAGGCAAAAGCCAAGTCATGGGTGAACTCAATCAACTGACTGAACTGCTGCCCAAACATGGCTCTTATCGTTATTTGTTAAAACAGTTCTTTCGGGAGAAACTCGGATTTAGCAAAAAATGGCAACCGCAGGTCAGTCTAGATGCATCTTTGTCTTTTAATATTCTCAGCAAAGACGAAGATTTTGCGCTCGCCATCCTGATGTATTATCCAACCTTATATGAAAAGTTTGAAATTCTTCGCGCTTTTATTGATCCGAATGAGCTGTTGGCCGCGGTACTGGAAAAATTCAACATGGTGATCAATGAACTACCGAAAGACCAAGAACAAGCCACTTATTATGCCTTGGGGGCCTGTAGCCCATTTCATTATGACTTGGTCGAGATTATGCAACGTGCCAATATTCAAGCCCTGACCGAAGCCCCTGAATTGGTCGAGAAGCTTGCGGTGGATTATTCTCTCTCCCTACAAGAAAAATACTTGCGCCTCAAACTCAAAGCGCCCTCTTCTCTGAAGGAGTCGCGTAACCTCAGACAGCAACTAAATGAACTGACCAAACAGATTAGCTTGAAATTGATCTTAGATGAATGATGCTCAGCGCTGAGGCCGATCCAGACCTAAAATAAAGTAAGTCAGATGTGGCAGGTGTCTAGGCGTTAGGGCATGACTGAGGGCATGACAATGACACATCCCGAACATAGCCTTAGCGTAGTTTGCGTTGCTTTTGAAAAATATCCGCCAAGTTGTCTTGTAACCACTCGATCTGAGTCGGCTCTTCCTCTTGTGCTGCTTGACGCAGCAGCAAGGACGCCGGATGTAATAACTTTTGCGTGAGACGATGGCTAAATTCGCGCAGCACCGTTTCCACATCCTGATTGGATTGTATACGTGCTAAGGCGTGTGCTAACTCATGCTCAGCATAGTCCTGACCCTGCTGACGATAGTCATGGATAATACCCGCAGCATCATTGATTTTTTGTTGCGTGACCAGCTGTGTCACCAACTGATTGACCATAAACTCCGCTTCAACCGCCGCTTGACGACGCTGCGCCAGATTTTCTTCAATCACGGTTTGCAGATCATCAACCCCATACAGATAGACCCCATCTAGGCTCGCTACTTGAGCATCGATGTCACGCGGCACAGCCAAATCAACCAATAACATTTGCTGATAGCGTCGTTGTTTCAAGGCCTTTTTAATATCCAAATATGAAATCACTTGATGCAAACTGCCGGTACAACTCGAAACCACATCGGCACGATGTAAATGCTGGGCGAGTTCTGCAAAAGGAATGATTTCAACTTCAACACGGTGCGAAATTTCTTGTGCCAGTTTATCTGCGCGCTCACGGCCTCGGTTGCAGATCAGGACTTTGGCCACTCCCATTTCCGCCAAATGCTTGGCCACTAAGTTATTCATTTCACCCGCAGCCACCACCATCACGGTCAGGCGTTCAGGATTACTAAACACTTGCAATGAAAGCTGTGCCACCGCATAGCCCATGGAAACCGCATGACTACCGACCGCAGTCTCGGTGCGGACCCGTTTGGCGGCATAAAAAGCGTATTCAAAAATCTTATTTAAATCAGCAGAGATAAGCTGTGCATCTTTAGACAAGGCCAGTGCCGTCTTCACTTGACCTAAAATTTGTGGCTCACCCAACATTAATGAATCCAAACCACTGGCAACACGCATCAAGTGCGTCACCGCATCGGTATTCTCATAGCGATACACATGATTTGACAATTGTTTTACATCAATGTTGTTGGTTTGGGCCAGCCAATCTAATACCATATCCGCACTTTCAGCCATCGCGTAGACTTCTGTGCGGTTACAGGTAGAGACGACCACCATATCACTGAGGATCGGATCGTTAACTTGCTGGATCAGCAGGTCTTTTAACCGTTCTGGGTTAAAGGCAACTTTTTCGCGTAGCTCGACGGAAGCTGTTTGATGGTTGACTCCCAATGCAAAGAAAGACATATCAGATCATCATTTCGCTAAAATTATGCTATTGTGCAACATTGGTGTCATAAGAAAGTATTACTTGGATCAAAAGAAATTGCGTTATATCAGCAGCCGAATTAACACTATGGCAATAAGTCAATATTCTACCACATTCTTACTGTTGGGTAGCATGGCTTCGACTGCTCATATTAGAGCATCTGAAGAAATTTATCATAGCAATTCGCATAATGACGTCATTTTACAGAGCATGATCGCTGAGTTTTCCTTGGCCAATGGCGATACCGCAACTGCGCTACACAACTATACCGTACTGGCCATCCGCAATAATTCGACCTCGATCAAACAGCACGCACTGAATATTGCAATTGAGCAAAATGACTTGGTCGCAGCACTGAATATCGCACGGCACTGGGTGGTACAAGAGCCTAAAGATGTGCCTGCAAAATTTTATTTGGCCCATATCGCCTTAAAATCACATGAATACGAACTGGCTGCAGCCACACTAGACAGTATCTTGACCTTGGATGCCAATGCCGACCTTGAGCAAATCTTGGCCGGGATCTCTCCTGAAAGCCCACAAGATCGCAATAGCTTACTCGACACCCTCAGAGCCAGCAAAGAGAAAAACAACCCCTCGATCTTGATCTTAATCGCGGGTTTAGAAGCACAAAACAATGAATTTGATTTGGCCTTAAAACATGTCAACAAAGCGCTACGCAAACGCCCGCATGTGCCGGGGTTTATCTTGCTCAAAGCTAACCTGCTCATGGCATTGGGACAAGAGCAAGAAACCTTACAATGGTATGAACGCAGCAGTAAGAAAAATAAATCCAACTTAGACATCCGTCTGGCGGAAGTTCGCTACCTCATCAAACTAAATCAATCCGAACTGGCGCTCGATAAATTGATGGCGATCATTAAGCAATGGCCGAAAGCAGATGAAGCCTTGTTTATCGCCGGTCTCACCGCGATCGACTTAAAACGTTATGACCTCGCTGAGCAGTACTTGGTGGGTTTGCGTTATTCCGCGCAATACCAAAATGAAGCCTACTACTATCTTGCGGTCAATGCTGAGCGTAAACAACAAGACGAAACCGCCAAGGCCTATTATCGTTTGGTGGATGGCAACCTGTATATCGTTTCGAGGCGTAACTTAATCGCCATCTACGATCGTCAAGGCAAACTGAATGACTCCTTGCGTTTCCTGACTCAAGAGCGAGTCAACTATCCGCAACACGCCAGTTTTTTATATCAGGCACAGGCTGAAATTTTAAAGAAAATGGGCCAGAAAAAAGCCGCACTGCGTTTACTCAATGAAGCGGTGAAAAATCTCCCCGATGACCCTGAAATTCTTTATTCCCAAGTGCTGCTGCTGGATCCATTTCAAAACCGTGAACAGCTCGACAAGGCACTAAAACAACTCCTGCAAATCGAACCGAATAGCCCAACCTATCTCAACGCTTACGCCTATACCCTGGCCTTGCAAAATCGACGTTTGGATGAAGCACGCTCCTATGCTGAGCGAGCACTGGAAAATGCACCGGAGCAGGCCTCGATCTTGGATACCTTGGGCTATATCACCTTTTTACAGAACGACTTCGAAACATCTTCGGATGCTCTCGGCAAAGCCTACGCCCTCAGCCACAGCATGAATATTGGCGTGCGTTATGCCAAATCACTGTATATGCAAGGCGCTTTAAGCAAATTTAGCCAAGTGTTACAACAACTCAAACAAAATCATCCGAATGATCCGCAACTTGAGCAGCTCGATACGTTACTGTTACCCCAAAATCAAAAACAGAGTTAAAGTGTTTATGTCTCGAATTTCCTCTCGTCTCGGTCTGGTGTCTGCCCTCACTGTATTCATGCTCAGCGGCTGTCAATTGATCACCCAACAACCCACACTCAGCAGCCAACAGCTCGAATCGGGCCAGCAAGCCAGTCCCAGCAATCAATTTAGTTTACAAGGTAAAATTGGGGTCAGAACCCCAGAACAGTCTGGCAGTGCTTACTACACTTGGGTACAAAATCAGGCGGATTTCAACATTCAATTGAATGGCATCTTGGGCATGGGTAAAACCATCATCGAAGCTCAAGATGGCAAAGTCAGTTTAAATAGCGCCAAAACCGGTTTAATCACGGCTGAAAGTCCAGAAGAATTACTTGAGCAAGCCACCGGTTGGGTGGCACCGATCACCGCATTGGTGGATTGGGTGCAGGCCCGCCCTGCCACGCCACAAGCAAAAATAGAAAAAGATGCCTCTCAACGTATCTCACAGATTGTGGAAGAAGGCTGGACTGTCGACTTAAGCTACCAAGATGACGCACAACTGCCGAATAAACTGGTCTTGGTGCAACAATTGGCAGCAGATCAACAGAATCGCGTCACTTTACTGATCCAAAATCGCTAATTTAGACTGAATGTAACGCGCTTTGACCAAGCTCAAGCGCTGGTGAAGTTTCACTTTTCTACTTTTCAGCCCCTTTTCTGTTCAATTTTATACTCAGTGCCTTGTTATGATTCGTGTTCCGGCCCCTGCCAAAATTAATTTATTCCTGCATATCACCGCACGCCGTGAAAATGGCTACCATGAATTGCAAACCATTTTTCAGCTCATCGATCTGTGCGACTGGCTAGAATTTGACCGCAACGATCAGGGGGAAATCGTCATCGATGGCCTCAGCAGTGTCGACACTGCGGATAATTTGATCTACAAGGCGACTCAGATCTTGCAACCCTATGCCAAAAACTTTCATGGCCTGAATATTCGGCTTGAAAAAAACATTCCTATGGGTGCCGGTCTTGGTGGTGGCTCCTCGGATGCGGCATCAACCCTGTTGGTACTGAATCAACTGTGGCAGTGTGGTTTAAATATTGAACAATTAGCGCAACTTGGCTTACAACTCGGTGCAGATGTGCCGGTTTTTGTGCATGGTCGAAATGCATGGGCAGAAGGCCTCGGTGAATCGCTAACTTTCATCAACTTAGCTCAAAAACAGTACATCATCCTAAAACCTGATTGTTTTATCAGCACTCAAATGCTTTTTTCACAAAAAACATTGACAAGAAACAGCAAGACATCTACATTTTGCGCCTATCAGTTAAAGCCATCTAGCTTTGCTAATAACTTTGAACCTTTGGCTCGAAGTTTATATCCGCAAGTAGATGAGGCAATGCAATATCTCGATCAATTCGGTGTTGCTAAGCTTACAGGTACAGGTGCTTGTGTTTATACTGAAGTGAGTGACGACATGAATGTCGATGCGATTGTTTTAAATGCACCATGTACTGCGTACTTGGTTCAGAGTTTAGACCAATCTCCATTGCATCAGTTGGAACTGACTTAAACATGATAGGGGCGTCGCCAAGTGGTAAGGCACCGGGTTTTGATCTCGGCATCCGTTGGTTCGAATCCAGCCGCCCCTGCCATCATGTTCATCTGTAAATGTTGTGTGTTGTTTGATGTAGTCGATAGGGGCGTCGCCAAGTGGTAAGGCACCGGGTTTTGATCTCGGCATCCGTTGGTTCGAATCCAGCCGCCCCTGCCATTGATTACATTTAAATAATTCCAGCTATAGGGGCGTCGCCAAGTGGTAAGGCACCGGGTTTTGATCTCGGCATCCGTTGGTTCGAATCCAGCCGCCCCTGCCATTATCCAAAATATAAGACAGACTTAAGATGATACATTTGCTTGTCAAAACCTTGACAAAAAATTGTAAAACCATTAAAGTTCTGCCGCATTAGGGGCGTCGCCAAGTGGTAAGGCACCGGGTTTTGATCTCGGCATCCGTTGGTTCGAATCCAGCCGCCCCTGCCATATTCCTTCAAACATGCCAACCGCCAAGGGTGCTTCATGCCCAATCTTGTCGTTTTTAGTGGAAGTGCTCATCCACAATTCGCCCAAAAAGTCGTAAGCCATTTGCATATCCCTTTAGGTGCTGCATCTGTAGGTCAATTCTCTGATGGCGAAA